>JALSNC010000059.1 GCA_026987195.1 Desulfobulbaceae bacterium
GATGATGTCCTCGGCATGGAGGTGGTTGGCCGGAAGCAGCAGGCAGAAGAGGAGAAGTAGGGGCAGAGGCCGGGCGGTGTGGAGAAGAAGTCTTGTCAGCATGGTCTGTGGCTCGCCGGGGTTGTGATGGATTTCCTTGATGTTCTGGTTCCGGATCAGGGGGTCTGCAGCAGAAGGAGCAGCGCGCCGGTGATGGCTGGCCGCGGCGGCATTACCGAGTACCAGGTGCTGGAGATACGGACGTCACCGCTGTAATTGGGGTGCAGTCCTTCGCAGGTCAGGTACTGCCAGTCATAATCGGTGGCATTGCACTGGTCGGCAAGGTTGATACCCTCTTCGCTGGCAAGGGTACGGATGAGGTTGTTGAGACTGCCGAGATAGCCGGAATTGCAGTCGCTCATGTTGTACTTGTAGTCCGGGGTGACGGTGGCGAGCACCGGAATCACTCCGGCGGCCCGGCTTTTCTCGATCATGAAGCGCAGATTGTCGCGGGTGGCGTAGGGGGAGACCCCGTGAATGACGTCGTTGGCCCCTTCCATAATGAGGATGATCCGCGCCCGTCGGCCGTTGTACTGGGTCTGCGGCGGGCAGTGGTTGTTATAGGTGTAATCCGGATTGTCGGCCAGGAAGATATCAATACGGCCGACACCGCCGGAGGTCAGCTCCCCTCCGAGTCCGCCGTTGATGATGTCCACCGGCCGACCGGAGGCATCCATAATCGAGTTCAGGACTTCGAAGTAGCCGTGGCAGATGCCCCGGCAGAGTCCCTCGGTGATACTGTCGCCAAAGGCGGTGATGAGCTCTGCCCCGCCCGCAGGCAGGGCAGGGAGAAGCAGCAGTACCAGCCAGACGACAAGGGCGTATCTGCGGAAACGTGATCGGTCCATTGGTCTCACCCCCAACAAGGTCGGTTACCAGGGTGGCCAGGTTCAGCGGGAGAGTATGGCTGGTTCGCCTACCACCCTGACATCGGCGGGAAGCTGCATTCTGAGCTGCTTTCGCCTTTGCAGCATCTTCTCCCGGATCTTTCGGCGACCAGGGGATTCCGCCTCCGCGGCCGACCACCTTTTCCCGGTCCAGACACTGGTCACATACACGTACTTGTCCCCGTCGTAGCGCTGCCAGGTCACGGTCGGCCTGCCGTTCTCCATGCTGATCACGGGCAGGATGTCCGGCACATCGTTGGCCGGGTGGATGCGCACCGGCTTGCTCCAGGAGTTGCCCTTCCACCTGCTGACGTAGATGTCGTCATTCTTGCCATTGTATCCTGCCCAGGCGATCCAGGGCCTGTCACCGGGTCCGATGGTGATGGAAGGCGCAATGCCCGAGGCAAGCCCGGTCTCGATCTCGCGGGGAAAACTCCACTGGCCCTTGCCCTTTCTCGCATAGAAGAGTTTGTTGTGCTCACCGTTGAGCGCGGTCCAGACCAGCCATACCTCTCCCCGGCCACTGACGGCCAGGGCAGGGTGCATGTTGTTGTACTGGTCGTTGGTGATCTGCACGGTCTCTCCCCACCTGGAGCCGTGCCGGACCTTGAAGTATATCTCGAAGCGCTGACCGTCGAATTGGGACCAGGCAAGATCCGTGGTGTTGCCTGCAGCCGTGGCCGCAGGGACTGGAACGGGCAGGAGAAGGCCGGCCAGAAGCAGCAGTATCGCCGGCAGGCTGGTCGCGGAGGGAAGGTCGCTGAAATGTTTCATACCGTCATACCCCACCTGGAAAAGAGTAGATAAAATATCGGAACAGGACTATTATTCATAATTCTCATCTTGGTTTCCTTACCGGATTTGGCGCCTCTCGTCAAGGCAACGTCGCAACAGACATCGAATCTTCGCCGTCTGCCTGTCTGCAGAGAGCTGCATGTAACTGATCACAGGGTATCATGATCAGACCGTTGTCCGTATCATCATATCCCGCCACCGGGCAGGGTTCGGGAAACGACCTGCCGCGAACCGCCGCCCTGGTCTGTCTCCTGGCCCTGCTGGCGCTGTATGCCGCCATGTGCCTTTACGGCTCCTGGACAGGGTTTACCGGTGATTTTGACACCGGCACCGTGGAGCTGATGGCCGTCAATATCGCCAGTGGCGAGGATTTCCCCCTCTTCTGGTACGGCCTGCATTATGCCGGTGCCCTGGAGGCCTATGTGGCCGCAGCCATGATCAGGCTGTTCGGTTTCTCCGAGCTGGCCCTGACCCTGTCGCCGCTCCTCTTTTCCCTGCTCTGGCTCGCTGGCACCTACCTGCTTTTCGCCGAAATCCTCGATCGCCGGGCAGCCCTGGTCGCCACCCTGGCCGCGGTCTTCTCGGGCTACTATACCTGGTACTACAGTTATGCCCTCAGTGGCGGCTACTCTGTCATTCTCGCCCTCGGCACCCTCGTCCTCTGGCTGGGGGTGCGTGTCTGCCGGAGGAATCCCGAGTATGCTCAGCTGCGGCTCCATGTCCTGGCCATCGGCCTGCTGTCGGCCCTGGCCCTCTGGGTCCATTTTTTCATCCTGCCCTACCTGCTGGTCACCGCACTCTGCCTGCTGGTCCACTGGGGCCGCCGTGGCTTTGCTCCCTCCATCCTGGCGCTCTACCTGGCCGGCGCCCTGCTCGCCGCCTGCGGTCTGCTTCCCATCCTGCTGGCCACGGACGGCAGGGTCGGCGGCAGCAGCATCGCCACCTTTGTCCCGCAATGGCAGCACCTGCGCCGCAGCCTGCGGGTGCTTGTGCACGGGGATCTTTCCCAGTATGTCTTCTGGAAGGGCGATATCCCCTTCGATGCCACCTGGCTGGCCCACGGGTATATCCTGATCTCCCTTCTGGTCCTGGGCGCCGGCCTGGTGTATATCGGTCTGCAGCGAGAACGGCGGCAGGTCCTTCTCCTCTCGGTGCCCCTGCTCTACCTGGTCATTTTTCTCGCCATGTTCCTTCCTCACCGGATGGCGGTTATCCCCGCGGCCCGTTACCTGTTCGGACCGTGGGCCATGATGGTCTCCGCCATGTGGGCCTGTTGTTCCATGCTGGCCGCAGACATGGCGACCCGGCATCGCGGCGTCAGGGTCCTCTTTGCCATTCTTCTGCTCTTCTGGGCAGGCTACAACGGCCTGGGCGATCTTTTCTTTGCCCGGTCCATGGCCCGGATCAAGCAGGAACGGCTGCAGGATGCGGACGCGGTGCTGGCCATGGTGCGGGAGGCCGGTCTGCGCGCCGTCTTTCTCCTGGGCAACGAGCGTTACGGATACGAGGGCCAGAAACTCAGCGCCCTTGCCGGCAACAGGATCAGGTTTGTCCATACCGGCCGGGAGCGTTACCAGAAGAATGCCCAGGCCGTGGAGAGCGATCCCGCCTACGGCCTGATGTGCAGGGCGGCAGACAGCGGGCGGGTGGTGGCGGCCCTGGCGCCGCTGCGCCTCGGCTATCACCGGCAGACCGCCGGCGGTTCCACCCTGTTTCATGGTTTCCGGGTGGCAGGTGAAGGCGAGCGGGGCATCGATCCGGCCGGCATGGTTCTCCGGGTCGTCGGCAATGCCCGGGGCCGGCCCGGTGATCTTGTGGACGGCAATGCCTCCACGGCCGTGGTCTGGAAGGGGCCATCTTCCTCCCGGTTCCTGGAGATCGACCTCGGCGGCGAGCGTCTGGTGAGCGGTTTCTGGCTCTTTGCCCCGCCCGGTAGCAGAGAGGGAACCATGCAGGGATTGCCGGTCAGTTACCGGGTCAGCGCCGCAGGTGCGGACGGGCGGTTTGCCCCGGTTCTCTCCTTCCGCTCCCGGGTGAACCAGGCCTATGTCCAGGCAGATCATGTCTACGTGTCCGGCTATTTCGGCAGGGCCGAATGCCGCTTCCGTCCCCGTCCGCTCCGTTACCTGAGGGTCACCCTTGACGGCAGGAGCGAGGTCCGGCTCAATGAGATTGTCCTGTTCGAAAAAGCCGGGATCCGGCCGAACGCGGCAACAGAGGCGGACCGGGTCATGGCCCTGCTGCGCCGGAACCGTGTCCGTTTCACCTATGCCGACCGTTGGCTCAGTGCGAGGATCGTTGCTGCCCTGGCGCCGGTCAGCGGCCGTCTGCCTGCACTGCCACGTTTCAATCCCAGGGCCGATGACCAGCGCTATTCCCGTCTGGTCATCCCCGGGCCGGGCCTGGTGCTGGCGCCGGCCAGGAAGGTGGCTGATGCCTGTGCGCGTCAGATCCTGACGGTGTATGGCCCGCAGGCCATCCGTCGCCGCATCGACCTTGACGGGTATTCGCTTTTCTTCCTGGACCGGGCACAACGGAAAGCAGGACAGGGCTTCCTCTACTGGAACGGTCACCTGCTGGTTCGTCTGCAGGAGTATCGTGATCTTTCCTCCATCGACCTTGACGGCGCCGGGCTGCTGTTCCTCGACCCGGGCCGCGGCAGGACCTCCGGGTTCTACCGCGATGGCTGGACCGATGGGCTGGGGATCTTCAGCGATCTGCATATTCCCCTGGAGGGTACCGAGCATGTCCTTGTCCTGGTGACCAACGGCAATACACCCCACCACGGCGATCCCGTGGCCCTGGGGCTGCAGGTCACGGTGAACGGCCGGATCCTGCGGTTTGTCCGACGCCAGGGTACAAGCTACCTCTTCCGGTTGCCGCATGAACTTGATACGGTCCGCGAGGTGCGGGTGAAGAGCCGTAGCTTTGTCCCGGCCGGTCGCGATCAGCGGACTCTCGGCGTGGATGTGGTCCGGGTTCTTTTTCCCTGAGACCCTGTATGCGATGAATTTAGGTGTTTCATATTTCTGCAGAGTTTTGTAAAAGGTACCGGTTCAGAAGTTGAGAAATCCGGGCCCGGAAATC
>JALSNC010000060.1 GCA_026987195.1 Desulfobulbaceae bacterium
AAAGAGTCCACTGATAGACAACGATAACTTTCAAAGCGGATCCCGCCGGGACTGAGATCTACGGTACATGCGCTGTCATCGATCAGATTCTCCAGGGATTCTTCTGCGAGAAATTCGGAAAGGCGGAACGAAAGCCGGGCCGGGATCCGCTCATAACGGCGCCGGTTCTCCTCCTGCCCTGCCTCGAATCCGGGGAGAGTTCCTCCGGCCATGGCTTCAAGGAACTGCGGGCACGAGGTAAAATTTCCTGTCTGACAGTAGGTGGCAACATGTTCGGCAACAGGCAGGAACAACCCGCCCTTGCACAACAGACAATTCCTTGTGGTTCGAGACCAGTGGGGACAGACAGTGCTGCTTGCGGAACCATCCCTGACCGTTGTCATACCAGATCCTTTCAGCCCTGTGGCTGGGGAGTTTTATCACATAACAGGAAAAAGCTGTTCCTGTATTTTTTCTCACAACCACCACACAGCCTTGCAAGAAAAACTCCAGCCAGAGACGGGAAATCGAGTGCGCCGGGAAAACCTGTATGGCCGGCGCAGGTTTTTCTGTTGTTCACAGCCAGCGGCAGGCAGAAAACCGATATTATCCCGGTCACTACGGGCGGCGTACCAGTTCACCGCCAGCGGTGAACTGGTACGAAAATCAGCCACACCCTTTCTGACGTCGTCTTTTATGCGATGGACAGCGGAGGATGGGGCAGGCGGTTACAGGATGGGCCTGGATGGACAGGGGGGAGCGGGAAGGGCTCAGGTTGCCGATAGCGGTGAACTGTCACCTGCCGTAGCGGTTTCTCAATATCCCTTCTTGATGGCCTTGGCGGAAATACCGTACCGCTTCATCTTGTCGTAGAGAGCGGTCTTGCCGACCTTCAGCTCGGCGGCGGCCCTGGAGACATTGCCCTGATGCTTGCGCAGGGCCTGCTTGATGACATCCTCTTCAAACTCGGCCAGGATCCCCTTGAGCGGCAGGACGCCGAGCTTGGACTGCACATCGATCTTGGCGGTCGCGGTATCGGTCTTGCCGGTAAACTGGTCAAAGAAGAGATCCTGCTCGGTGATCATCTTGCCGCGGGCCATGAGCACGGCCCGCTGGATCAGGTTTTCCAGTTCCCGCACATTGCCCGGCCAGTCGTGCATGAGCAGCCGGTTGATGATCGACTGGGGTACGAAGTCAATCTCCTTCTTGAAGGCCTCACGGTAGTGATTGACAAAGTAGGAGACCAGCTCGACAATGTCTTCCTTGCGCTCCCGCAGAGGCGGGATCTCGATATTGATGATATTGAGGCGATAGTAGAGATCGAGGCGGAACTTGTTTTCCTGGACAGCCCTGGCAAGATCCACGTTGGTGGCGGCAATCACCCGCACATTGACCTGGACCGGCTCGGTGCCGCCGACCCGCACGATCTCGCCGTTCTGCAGCACCCGCAGGAGGGAGGCCTGCATGCGCGGGCTGATATCGCCGATCTCGTCAAGGAAGATGGTTCCACCGTCAACGATCTCGAACTTGCCTTTCTTCCTGGTGCCCGCGCCGGTGAAGGCCCCCTTTTCGTACCCGAACAGATCGCTCTCCAGGATGGAATCGTTGATGGCGTTGCAGTTGATCTTGAGAAAGGGCTTGTCACACCGGTTACTGGTCTCCTTGACCAGGTTTGCCACCAGTTCCTTACCCGTGCCGGACTCTCCGGTGATCAGGATAGTGGCATCGGACTTGGCCACCTGATGGATCATCTCCCGCAGCTCACGCATCTTGCGGCTGCTGCCCACCATCTTGTCGGCATCGTGGTAATGGCCCAGCCGACTCTTCAGACTGTTGACCTGGCGGGAAAGGCGGGCCCGTATCTCCTCGCTCTCCTTGAGCTCGGCAATCTTCTGCTCCAGGATCTCTTCGATATTGGTATTGAACTCCCTTATCTCCCGTTCCTGGAGTTTGTGCCGGGAGATATCGCGCATGACCAGCATCAGCAGGATCGCGCCAGTATAACCGACAAAGGGAACCGCGGAATACTCCACCGGCACGCCGTTGATCACCGTTTCCACGAGCCGGCTGCGACCATGATCAGCCTGGCCGTCGGTATCGCCTTCGAAAAAGGCGGCGCACTCTGCGCAGATCTGCCGGAAATCCTCACCGCACTCCTGCGAGCACAGGTTACCGAAGCGCTCCCTGGCACTGCGGTTCATGTACTCGATGACGGTATCCTCCCGCAGCAGAACGACCATCTCCGGCATGGTATCGAGCAGGGTCTGCCAGTTGGTGACAAGCCGGTCGACCTCGTTCCTGGTTTCCTGCAATTCTGACTGAAAGTTCGACAATCGCCTTCTCCTGACAAATCACTTTGGAAGACTATCGGGCACGACCTCGCTGCCTGAAACGGAAAGGTCTCTCTACACTTACCACAATTCCGTTTTTTTAACAAAAAAAGTTCCGGCAACTCGGAATTACTCCCTGTCCAGAGAAAAAGAACCAACCATACAGGCCACGGAACAGGCCGCATACATCACAGAACGGTCTGCCGAAAACCATGGAAACACCGGATCTTCGGCACGTTCAGAATGTTGGTGGTAATCCCTGTGAAACATACGGGCCAGTAGCCGTGAGCGGGACAACTATCCGGCAAAACCGGTACAGTGTATCCGGCGGAGCGCCCCATTATTATCCGGAAACCCAAAAAATGATATAGGTAACTCTACCCATTTTTCCTGTTTTTTTTCAGCAGACGCACCAGTTGCCGGTGCCCTGCCGGAAAGGGAAAGGCGTCCAACCCGTCCAGGTTGATCCACCTGTAGCTGGTGGCGGCCGTAAGCACCGGCACGGCGCTGTCCTGGTCCAGGCGGGAGAAAAAGGCGTGCAGAACAACGTGGTACCTGGTGTAGCAATGGCTCACCGTCCGAAACGGTCGCAGTGCTCCGGCACGGAACGAGGTCTCCTCCAGCAGCTCCCTGCGGGCGGCCCGGGCCGGACTCTCACCACTTTTGAGCCGGCCGCCCGGAAACTCCCACAGGCCACCCCAGACATCGTCGGCCAACCGCTTTTGAATATAGATCCGCCCCCGATGGCACAGAATGACACAGGCCATGGTGATGCGGATCTTTTCACGCCGCGGCTGCGGCAGGGGCCGCTCCGACACCACGTCATCCGCCAGGGCCCGGCAGTGTTCCCGCACGGGGCACTGCCCGCAGGAAGGGTGCCGTGGTTTACAGACAAGCGCGCCCAGTTCCATCATTGCCTGATTAAACATACGCGGATTCTCTTCCACCATCAGCCTCGCGACCTCTGCCCGCAGTAGCCGCTGCGCCCCGGCCGACCGCAGCGGCAGGTCCAGACTCATAAGCCGTGCCAGGACCCTTTGCACATTGGCATCAAGGACTGGAAACGGACGATTGTAGGCTATGGACATGATGGCAGCGGCCGTATATGGGCCAATTCCCGGCAGCGCGAGCAATTCTTCATATTCAGACGGAATCTTTCCATGGTGACGCTCTACGATCAGGGCTGCGGCACGAAGGATATTTCTGGCCCGGCTGTAATAGCCCAGCCCCTCCCAGGCCTTCAGCACCTGCAGCTCCGAGGCCGAGGCAAGTACGGTGATATCCGGAAACAGGGCAAGCCAGCGGTTGAAATAATCCACCACCCTTTCCATCTGCGTCTGCTGCCCCATGATCTCGGCAATCCAGACATGGTAGGGCTGGTAGTCGCGCCGCCAGGGCAATGGACGCCGGTTCAGGGAAAACCAGGCGAGCAGGTCGTGACAGAATCCGGGGATATTTTTCATTTTCGCCTACAAGATGGACTCGTAAAAAGTCCATCACACTCTAAAGATGGCTAAGCATAAAGGTTCGATATACAAGGCGTAGCGGTGTCTGCCAGGCGGAGGCGTACATGGAGTACGTCGAGCATTGGCCGTACCCGCTACAACGAAGCAGATCGGACTTTTTGCGACGCCATCATACAAAGGAAGATGCCCGGCAGCAGGATGCCTGCACGGGTCCGCGCGTCCGGACCGGATCAGCGGTCAAGACCGGCCGGCCAGGGATCCATGCACCAGCCTCTTTCCACCTGATTTTCTGGCAAACACCTTGAAAAGAAGCGCAAAAACACGTAAGGTGCTCCTGAATCACCATTCATTGTCCGTTACCGTCCCGTGGGCCGGAGCCGGCAACATGCCGGGAAAGCGAGACGAGGCAGTACGTCGTAACCCCTCGCAGGATGACTAACCATCGGTTTTTCCGGGTACAATGGTGCAAGCCCTCTCAGGGGCCGAAGATTCGGGGTCTACGTTTCCCTGTGCAGGCGTCCTGAGCGCGGGTAAGCGACCGCAGAGAGACTCCGGCAGCCTGCCTGTGCCGGCAGGCACGACCGTGCAAAGAGGTAAGCGAAGACTCCGTGCGGCTCCTGTGAGCGCTTACGAAAATACCTGTACGCTTTGCCTGGACTCTTATTTTCAACCAAGGAGGAAAACATGAAACAGCTTGTCGTCTATTCATCCCAGGGAGGAAATACCAAAAAACTCGCCGAGGAGCTCTTCAAGCAGCTGCCGGAGGAAAACAAGGACATTGCCCCTGTATCCGAGGCCCCGGATCCCTCGGGTTATGATGTGGTCTGTGTGGGCTTCTGGCTCAAGGGAGGAGAGCCTGATCCTGCTGCCCGCGATTATCTCAAAAAATGCAAAAGCGGCAAGGTCTTCCTGTTTGCCACCCACGGGGCCGCCCCCGGCTCAAATCCTGCGGCCCGGGGTATGAACGCGGCCATGGAACTGGTGGACGGGGCAACGGTCATCGGTACCTTCAGCTGCCAGGGCGAAGTACCGGAAAAGGTTCTGCAGAACGCTGCCAACAAGGATCCCCAGCCACCATGGCTGAAGGATGCCCCCGCGGCCAAGGGCCATCCCGACGGCACGGACTTCATGAACCTCAGCGAGGCCCTGGTCAAGGCCGGCCTCAAGCCGCAACCGTCGGCTCCCGGCGGCAGCGTGGTCACCGGCGACCACGCCATGTAGGAGCAGGACAAGTCGACAGGGACAGGTGTCAGGGGCCAGGGGCCAGGGGCCAGGTGTCAGGGATCAGGAGTCTTCGTGCCGCCTGCTGCGGGAAGATGAGGGTCTGGCTCCCGGCGATGCCAGGCGGTACGGGTGGAGACCGGGCGGGCTGCCGCTCCTCAACTTCGTTGCACCGCTCTGCAGTGCAACAAATACGCTCTCCGCCTGATTTTCACCCTTTGTTGTGCCAGCTCCTGCGGGCATGAAGATCTCTCTGCAGCAGCCATAGCCGCCACTGCTCTCTGCCGCCACGGTGGAGCATACGGACCATACCCGGGGGCAGGGCCGCCAGCAGTTCCGCCTCCATGCCGGGCAGAAATCCCGAAACCAGGTACACCTGTCCCTGCCAGAACGCTTCCTGCTCAAAGAGGTGAACCAGCAGCCCCTTGTAAAGATTGGTGATCACCAGGTCATAACCACCGGTGGCCGGCAGGTCGGCCAGCAGATCCACCTGCTCCACCTGCACGACACTGCGGCACTGGTTGAGATCGACATTTTTCCGGGCCACCTCCACGGCCAGGGGATTGTTGTCCACCGCGACAACCCGCTCCGCTCCCAGCCGCGCCGCGGCAATGGCCAGCAGGCCCGTTCCGGTGCCCAGGTCAAGAACCGATTTGACCCGTCGTTCCGGGTCGAGCAGCAGCGACTCCAAAGTCTCCAGGCAGAGCCGAGTGGTAGCGTGAAACCCGCTGCCGAATATGACACTGGGATCGAGCACGATCTCCGTCTTGTCCCCTTCCCCAGGCCCGCTGGCCTCCCAGACCGGACGAACATGGAGGGTGGCGGTGCAAAACGAGGTGACCGTAACCCCGGCCTCCCAGTCACGGTAGTCCAGGCAGGCCTGATAGACTATCGCAGCACCACACTGCCCGCAGATCCGCTGGATCAGCATATCCTTTTCCCGGTGAAAAAAAAGGATCGCGGTCTCATCTTCGATCCAGATGCCGATCAGGTCGGGATCTTCCACTGGCGGCAGATCACGCCGGTCCAGGTAATAGACGTGCAACTGGTGGTATCTGGTGTATGGGGGACGGAGCATGAACCGGTTGTGGATCAGGTTGACAGAAACGAGACGCCAGGCACTATCCCTCTCTGCCACAACCACCCTTACGGCGCAACCCCTTTTTGCAGACAATGCTCGCCAGATTCAATTTTTTGAATCATTTTCTTATTTTTCTGTTCAACTTCCTTTCAACATGCTAAATTTAATTGAGATCAGGAACGGTCACCCGGATGGTCCCCTCCCGGCCCGATCCCGAAATCCATGGTCCGGCCATGCCGATTCCACCGAATCGCCTCGGCACAGCAAACTCTTTTATCAATACCCCGTCCATGCTCGACGTCCTCACCTCCATGCGATGGCTGGATATCGTCGATATCCTGATCGTCTCCTATATCATCTACCGCATCATCCTCCTCATCCGCGGTACGCGTGCCGTGCAGATGCTCCTTGGCATCGCGGTGATCACGGTGATCTACTTTATCTCCAACAAGCTCGATCTCCTGACCCTGCACTGGCTGCTCCAGACCTTTCTCAGCTCGATCCTGCTCATCATCATCATCGTCTTCCAGCGCGATATCCGCCGCGCCCTCACCCAGGTGGGCAAGACGCCGTTCCACAAAACTCTCGATATGGCCGTCCACGATCTCAACGAGATCATCAAGGCCGCCACCTACATGGCCAAACGGCGCATCGGCGCTCTCATCATCATCGAACGCGAGACCGGTCTGCGCGACTATGTGGAGACAGGATTCCATCTGGACGCCAGGCTGCTCAACGAACTGCTCATCGCCATCTTCCTCCCCTCTTCCCCCATGCACGACGGCGGGGTCATCATCCACAAGGGCAGAATCCATTCGGCAGGATGCCTGCTGCCGCTCTCCCGGAACCCTGACATCGACAAGCGGTTCGGGACCAGGCACCGGGCGGCACTCGGTCTTTCGGAGGAGACCGACGCCCTGGTGATCGTCGTCTCCGAGGAGACCCAGGAGATCTCGCTGGTCCAGCATGGCGAGATCACCACCCTGCATGACGAGGAGACCCTGACCACCACCCTGCAGTCCATCTTCATCAACCAGCCCGCTTCCGGTCCGACATGGAAAAACTGGCTCAACACCTCAAAGAACTCGTGATGGGCAGGCCCAGGGGCAAACGGCGCAGCGGCGACTGGGCCCTCAAGGCGCTCTCCCTCTGCCTGGGCGTCTTTCTCTGGTACTTCGTGGTCGGCGAGGACCAGGTGGACATCAATGTCTTTGTCCCCATCGAGATCCTGAACCTGCCCGAGGACCTGGTAATCGCCAACCAGTACAAGAAGGAGCTGGAGGTCTCCATCCGCGGGCCGCGTTCCCTGATCCAGGAGTTGCGCAACAAGAATATCACCCGCCCCGTGGACCTGTCCAATGCCAAGCCGGGGCCGGTGGTGATCCGCAACGATGAAAACTCCATCCCTTTTCCACGGGGGATCTCCGTGCTCCGGGTCCAGCCCACCAATATCACCCTGGTCCTTGACCGGCTGATCCGCAAGGACTTTCCCATCCACCCGGTGACCGAGGGTTCACCCAAACCGGGCTACACCCTCAAACGGATCACGGTGAGCCCGGACCACCTGACCGTCTCCGGCCCCAAGAGCATACTTGATTCCGAGATGGCGCTGAAGACCGATATCATCAACCTCGACGGCCTCCAGCGTTCCACCACCCTCCAGGTGCAGCTCAACCTGAGCCCCCAGTTCCTCGACCTGATCGGCGAGACCGTGGTGACCGCCCGGCTCGAGGTGGAGGAGACCCTGCTGACCAAGACGGTACGCGGCATCCCGGTCAATGTGCGCGGCGCGAGGGAACCGGTGACCACCGTGCCCAAGACCGTGGCCGTGATCGCCAGCATCCCGGAGAACCTGGTCCGTAACACGCCGGAGCTGGCCATGCTCTTCCGGGCCTCGGTCAACGTCGCCGACCTGCAGATCCCCGGTTCGGCCAGGGTGAACGTCATCGGGGTCAACGTACCGGATCATGCGCCCATCAGGATCATCTCCACCAAGCCGGCATCGGTCCGGGTCCTGGCGGAGAAAAAAACCAGGCAGGCGGGCAGGCGAAAGCCGTCCCGTCAGACAGACAACTCTCAGCAGTAAACAGAAAAAAACCATGCGCAAACTCTTCGGAACAGACGGCGTCCGCGGCGTGGCCAACATCTACCCCATGACCAGCGAGATCGCCATGCAGATCGGCCGGGCCATTGCCTTCATCGTCAAGAACCGGACCCGCGGCCACCAGATCGTCATTGGCAAGGACACCCGGCTCTCCGGCTACATGATCGAAAACGCGCTGGCTGCCGGCATCTGCTCCATGGGGGTCAACGTGCAGCTGGTCGGCCCCCTGCCCACCCCGGGCATCGCCTTTATCACCACCTCCATGCGCGCCGACGCCGGGGTGGTGATCTCGGCCTCCCACAACCCGTTCCAGGACAACGGCATCAAGATCTTCTCCAGGGACGGTTTCAAGCTGCCCGACGAGACCGAGGCCGATATCGAGGACCTGATCTTTTCCCAGAAGATGGCCGCGCTCAGGCCGGTGGCGGACGAGGTGGGCAAGGCCTCGCGCATCGACGACGCCAAGGGCCGTTACATCGTCTTTCTCAAGAATACCTTCCCCAGGAAGTACACCCTCGATGACTTCCATATCGTCCTCGACTGCGCCCACGGCGCCACCTACAAGGTCGCGCCCCATGTCTTTGCCGAGCTGGGCGCAAAGGTGACCACCATCGGCATCAGTCCGGACGGCAAAAACATCAACCACGAGTGCGGCGCCCTGCATCCGGAGGTCATGGCCGATAAGGTGCGGCAGCTCGGCGCCGATATCGGCCTGGCCCTGGACGGGGACGGCGACCGTCTGATCGTCTGCGATGAAAAGGGGGAAATCGTGGACGGCGACCATATCATGGCCATCTGCGCCTCGGAGCTGATCAGGCGCCGGAAACTGAGGAAAAAGACCCTGGTGGCCACGGTGATGAGCAACATGGGGCTGGAAAAGGCCATGCAGGCCATGGGCGGCAAGCTGGTGCGGACCCGGGTCGGCGACCGCTACGTGGTGGAGACCATGCGGAGCAAGGGCTACAATTTTGGCGGCGAGCAGTCGGGCCACCTGATCTTTCTCGACCACAACACCACCGGAGACGGCATTCTCGCGGCCCTGCAACTGCTGGCCATCATGATCAAGAAGGGCAAAGCCCTCTCCGAACTGGCAGCCATCATGTCCAGCTACCCCCAGGTCCTGGAAAACGTCCGCATGTCCAGCCGCATCGAGCCGGACCAGATCCCCGGATTCAGCAAGGCCCTGGAAGAGGCGGCGCAGAAGCTGGGCGACCGGGGCCGCATCCTGGTGCGCCCCTCAGGCACCGAGCCGGTCATCCGGGTCATGGCCGAAGGCGAGGACGAAAAGGAGATCTCCGGGATCGCCCTGGATCTCTGCGATATCATCCGCCGGGCCGACAGGATCTGATGTAACCACTTTGAAAGACAGGCCCCTGTCCCCTGTCACCTGTCACCTGCCCCCTGCCCGCTCCATGGCCCGCCTGAAGGCGTCGGCCGAGCGGGCGATCACCTCCTCGTCCACGCAGAAGGCGAGCCGGATATGGCCGGGTGCGCCGAAGCCGCGGCCCGGCACGGCCAGGATCTTCTCCTGTTGCAGGATGCTGCAGAACTCCACGTCATCGGCAATGGGGGTCCTGGGAAAAAGGTAGAAGGCCCCCCTGGGCCGGACGTACTCGAATCCGGCCTCGTCCAGCACCCGGCAGAAGACCTCCCGCCGCCGCGCATAGATGGAGCAGTCCACGCTCACGTCCTGCAGCCGCTCCACCACCCGCTGCATCAGGGCCGGCGCATTGACGAAACCCAGGATCCGGTTGGCCAGGGTCAGGGCATCAAGCAGCTCGACCTTCCCGTGCATATCCGGATGCACGGCAAGATAGCCGATCCGTTCACCGGGCAGGGACAGGTCCTTGGAATAGGAGGAGACCACAATGGCATTGCGGGTTGCAGCCATGATGGAGGGCACCTCGCAATCGTCAAAGACGATCTTGCGGTAGGGCTCGTCGGAGACCAGGTAGATGGTGGTACAGAACCGCTCACCCGCCTCGTCAAGCAGTCGGCCCAGGGCCTGAAGGTCCCCGGCCGGGTAGACCTGGCCGGTGGGATTGTTGGGACTGTTGATCAGCACCACCTTGGTCCGCTCGCTCAGGGCCCCGCGGATCGCCTCCAGGTCCAGGTTGAACTCCGCATCCGTGGCCACGATCTTCGTGGTTCCGCCATGGTTGTCGACATAGAAGTTGTATTCCACGAAAAACGGTGACAGGATGATAACCTCGTCACCGGGATCAAGCAGGGATTTCATGACCACGTTCAGGGCACCGGCCGCGCCACAGGTCATGAGCACATCCCCCTGATCGAACCTGACCCCGTGCTCCTCCGAGAGCCTGGCGGCCAGCGCCTCCCGTACAAAGGGATAGCCGCCGTTGGGCATGTACCCGTGCAGCCCCGGCTTGTCCTCGGCCGCCAGCTCGCGCAGCACCTCGGTGAATTTCGGCGGCGGCGGCACGTCCGGGTTGCCGAGACTGAAGTCAAAGACGTTCTCCGCCCCGAACTCGGCCTTCATCCTGGCGCCCTCTTCAAACATCCTGCGGATCCAGGACGATCTCTCCGCAAAGACCTGCATCTTTTTCGCTATCGCCATTTCAGACTCCTGATATGCTGTTCCAATAGTTCACCGTTATCGACAACCACCTGAAAAGGCCTATCCTTTTACTTTCACTTGCCGTTGAACTTCTTCTTGAAGTAATCGTAGGCCGCATTGATCTCCTTCATCTTCTCTTCCGCCACCCGCTTGAACTCCTCGCCCAGGTGGGCCACCTTGTCAGGATGGTACTGCATGGACAGTTTGCGGTAGGCCTTCTTGATGGACTCGAAATCAGCCCCCTGCTCCAGACCGAGCACGGCATAGAACCTGGCCTCGTCCTGGGCGGTCGATGCCGCGCCCTGCCGGCGGCCATACATATACTTGGCCTCGATGGTGCGCTGATCATAGGCCGATATGCCAAGCACCGCGGCAATCCGCCGCGCCTCCTGCAGTTCCTCCTCGATGACCGGCGACTTGGTATAGACGATCTGGTAGATCAGCTCCAGCAGGATCAGCCGCGGCTCGTACCCGAATCGGTCCCGGAACTCCCGCAGCAGCTCGTCCATCTCCACATCGGCATTGCGGGCATCCTTGATCAGCTGCTTGACCCAGTACATCTGGTCCTGGTTGTAGTGCAGGCTGTACTGGAAGAAGTTGAGCATGGTGGCCAGTTCGGCCTTGGTGAAATGGCCGTCGGCCTGGGCCATCTTGACCAGGATATGGACCAGCAGGTGCACGAACCGGTTATGGGCCTCGGTCTGGGAGGCCTCATAGGTGGAGACCCGGCGCTGGATATAATAGGAAAAGGCCATGAATGCTCCGATGAGGAGCAGAAAACCGAGCAGGCCGGAGAAAAAGAGAAAGCCGAGAAAATTGAGCAGGGCCGGCGCTCCGCCGGTGAGCAGGACCAGGAGGCCGACCAGGAGGAGGCAGCCGCCGCAGCCGGGCTGATGCTGTTGTCGATATTCCATGTCAGGGAGAGGTCAGGGGGTATAGATAGGGGGCGGCGGCACAGGGAGATCTCATGAATCCCGTTCCCCGTCTGCGCGGGCAAACAGGGCGTCGACGAACTCTTCCGGGCTGAAATCACGCAGGTCGTCGACATGTTCGCCGATACCGATGAAGCGAACCGGGATACCGAGTTCGCGGCAGACATTGACCACGATGCCGCCCTTGGCGGTGCCGTCGAGCTTGGTCAGGGTCAGGCCGGTGACCCCCACGGCCTCGTGGAACAGCTTGGCCTGGGAGATGCCGTTCTGGCCGGTGGTGGCGTCGAGCACCAGCATCACCTCGTGCGGGGCACCGGCGAGTTTCTTGCCGATCACCCTCCTGATCTTCTTCAGCTCCTCCATCAGGTTGACACTGGTGTGGAGCCGGCCGGCGGTGTCGATGAGAACCACATCATAGTTGTCGGCCACAGCGCGGGCCACGCCGTCAAAGACCACGGACGATGGATCGGCGCCCTGTTCGCCGGCCACCACCTCGACCCCGACCCGGTCACCCCAGATCCTGAGCTGATCGATGGCCGCGGCGCGGAAGGTATCGCCGGCCACCAGCAGGACCGATTGTCCGGAGCGGACAAACTTGGCCGCGATCTTGCCGATACTGGTGGTCTTGCCCACACCGTTGACCCCCACCACCATGATCACGAACGGTCCCTCTTCGGGCATCACCAGCTCGGCCGGCTGATCCGACTCCTGGAGGAAGGCGAGGATCCGGTCCTGCAGGACCTTGCGCAGGGCCTGGGGATCACTGAGCTCCTTGCGGCGGACGCTGCGCCTGGCCGCATCGAGAAGCTCCATGGTGGTGCCGACCCCCAGGTCGGCGGTGATCAGGATCTCCTCCAGGTCATCCAGGAGCTGCTCGTCGATCTCCTTTTTACCGAGAAAGAGGCTGTCCAGGCGATGGACCAGGGAATCGCGGGTCTTGCCCAGGCGTTCCTGCAGGCGGCGGAACATGGAACGGGGCTTGTCACGACCCACATCCACGGTCCGTTGTTCCGGTTCCGCCCGCTCTGCGGCAACGGCAGCATCCGCATCCGCAGACCCGGCCTCCTGCACCGATGGCTCCTGTGGCCCGAGTTCCTCTTCCTCCGGAACCTCGGTGATGGCATCGGCCTCAAGTTCCTCTTCCACCTCCGGCGGCGCGACCTCTGCCGCCGGTTCCGGCTCCGGTGGCGGCCCGGCCGCCGGCACAGGCTCCGGCCCGGCCGCCGGCTCCGAAGCCTCGGCCTCAGGCGCAGGCCGGAGCGCCTCCTTCCCGCCTTCCACCGCCCCGGCGGCCGCCGCCTCGGGCCCGGCAGTCACCGGCACTGCCGCCTCGCCCTCCGCGTCCGGCGCAGCCTCCGTGACCTGCTCCGCCTCGACCGGCGTTTCGGCCTCCTCCCTTTTCTTCCTGGCAAACTTCTTCTTGAACCAACCCAGCATTATTCTTCCGCCCTGTTGTCTGTCAACGCGATATCCAGTACCTCGCCGATGGTGTGGGGATAGTGGAACACGACACCTTCCCGCACGTCTTCGGGAATCTCGAGCACATCCTTTTCATTGAGCACCGGCAGGATCAGCTCCCGGATGCCGGCCCGCAGGGCGGCCAGCACCTTTTCCGGGATACCGCCCACCGGCAATACATCTCCGCGCAGGGTGATCTCGCCGGTCATGGCCACGTCCTGGCGCACCACCCTGCCGGTGATGGCCGAAACCAGGGAACAGACCATGGCCACGCCTGCCGACGGCCCGTCCTTGGGGATAGCGCCTTCGGGCACATGCACGTGGAGATCGATGGCGGAAAACCGCTTCTCGTCGATCCCCAGCCGCTCGGCGTTGGAGCGGATATAGGTCAGCGCCGCCGTGGCCGACTCCTTCATCACATCACCCAGCTTGCCGGTCAGGGTCAACTGGCCCTTGCCCTTCATCACCGCGGTCTCGATAAAGAGAATCTGGCCGCCCACCGGGGTCCAGGCCAGGCCGGTGGCCAGGCCGGGGCCCCAGGTCCGGGCCTTGATCTCGGGGAAGAAACGGATCGGCCCCAGGAAATCGTAGAGGTCGTCCCTGCCGACCACGGTCTTCTCGGTCCGGCCGCGGGCGATCTCGGCGGCGACCCCCCGGCAGATGGCAGCGATCTCCCGCTCCAGGTTGCGGACTCCGGCCTCGCGGGTATAGGAACGGATGATCACCTGCAGGGCCTCCTCGGTGATCTCCAGGTCGTCCTCTGTCAGGGCATGGGCCTCGAGCTGTTTGGGGATCAGGTGGCGCCGGGCAATGGCCACCTTTTCCTGCTCGGTGTAACCGGTCAGCTCCACCACCTCCATCCGGTCACGCAGTGGCCCCGGGATGGTGTCGAGCACGTTGGCAGTGGCAATGAACATCACCTTGGAGAGGTCGAACTCGATCTCCAGGTAATGGTCGGTGAAGGTGGCGTTCTGTTCCGGGTCCAGGACCTCGAGCAGCGCCGACGATGGATCGCCGCGGAAATCATTGCCCAGCTTGTCCACCTCGTCGAGCATGAAGACCGGATTATTGGAACCGGCCTTTTTCAGACTCTGGATGATCCGGCCCGGCAGGGCGCCGATGTAGGTGCGCCGGTGGCCGCGGATCTCGGCCTCGTCACGCACACCGCCCAGGGCGATGCGCACGAATTTCCGGTTCATGGTCCGGGCGATGGACTGGCCCAGGGAGGTCTTGCCCACGCCGGGCGGGCCGACAAAACAGAGGATCGGGCCATGAATGTCCTCCTTCAGCTTGCGCACGGCCAGGAACTCGAGGATCCGTTTCTTGATCTTCTTCAGGCCATAGTGATCCCGGTCCAGGTCTTTTTCCGCCTTGTCCAGGTCCAGGGTATCGGTGGTGGACTCGGTCCAGGGCAGATCGAGGATCCAGTCGATGTAGTTGCGGGTCACGGAATACTCGGGCGAGGAAGGGGGGATCCGCTCCAGCCGCTTGAGTTCCTTTTCAACGACCTCCCGCGCCTCCTCGGTCAACCCCTTTTCCTCGACCCGTTCCCGCAGCTCCCGGATCTCGACCTTGTCCTCGTCGCCCTCCCCCAGTTCCTTGCGGATGGCCTGCAACTGCTGCCGGAGGAAGAACTCACGCTGCCGGTCGTCCATGTCCTTCTTGATGGACTCCTGGAGCTGCTTGCTCATCTCCACGGTCTCAAGTCGCCTGGTCAGCTCACGGGCCACCCGGTGCAGCAGATCCTCCAGGGGCCGGATCTCCAGGATCTCCTGTTCGTCCTCGATCTTGAGGTTGAGCTGCGAGGTCACCAGGTAGGCGATATAGAAGGGATCGGTGAGCGTGTTGAGGGTCACCGCCATTTCCTGGGGCAACTGGGTCAGGTTGACCAGCTTCTGGAACTGGCTGCGGATATTGAAGAGCAGGGCCTCGATCTTCTTGCCCTCCACCACCTCCATGGGAATCTCGGCCACCCGGGCCTTGAGGTAGGGCTCGGTCTGGACGAACTCGATGACCTCGATCTTCCTGGTGCCCGAGACCAGGACCTGGTAGTAGCCCTCCTCCGATTTGGTCAGTTTGTGAATATAGCCCACCACGCCGACCCGGAACAGGTCGTCCTGGTCGATATCCTCGCCGCCGCTGGCCTGCTCAAGCCGGCTGGGCACCAGGGCGACCATCCGGTCACCGAGCAGGGCATCGTCGATGAGCTGTTTGGAGGATTCGCTCCCCACCTGGAGCGGAAACCCCATACCGGGATAGAAGACAAAACCGTGCAGCGGCAGGACCGGCAGTATCTCGGGGACCTGCAGGGTCGTGGGATCGACCTTGTCTGTCTTGGCCTGCTGTTTCTTTTCTTCGTTTTCCATGGGTCACTCTCCAGAGCTGATCCTGATGCGAATCTTTCCCCGCTTCTTCCGCTTGGGCAGGGTGATGACAAGGATACCGTTCCGGTATTCGGACACCGCGCCATCGATATCGACCACCGCCGGCAGGCTCACGGTGCGGCCGAAACCGCCGACCTCGATCTCGAGCTGATGGATACAGGCAATGGTCTCCCTGGTGGGCAACTGCCGTCTGCCATTGATCCGGACCTGGTGCTCGTCGACGATCACCTCCAGGCTGTCCCGGTCCACACCGGCCAGATCGAAGTAGACATAGACCTCTGTCTCGGCCTCGTAGACATCTGCCGGAGGCTGCCAGTTGCCGGACTGGACAGGCATCATTCCGGTGAGCGCCATGTTGCGCAACATGCGACCGGTCTGCTGCTGCATCTCTTCGAGTTCCTTAAACAGTTTTTTGCTCAATGGATCCATCACGTCCTCCGCACTCGTGCACTCCGCGGTTTCCCTGCCGGCGTCGGTCCCGGGCACCGGAAATCCGTCAGAAGATATAGGTAATCACTATAACGGTTCTGACAAAGATAAATCAACAAAAACACCGCCGCCGCCCATCCTCTTCCAGGGAAGGGAGAGTATTTTTTCATTGCTTTTCACCGGACCGGCATTAAAGTATGGTGACCTGTTCACCGCTAGCAGCAAGCAGATCGAATTACCGGTACTTTTACAACGCCAGTTCCTGACATCAGCTCTGTGAACAGGGTCCGGAAGAACGTCCCGACATTGCGGAGTCATATAATTTTCTTTTTCTTTTTTTCTTTTTTTCTTCATTGGAGGCAACATCATGAGCAGTTCATGCGGCGGATCCTGCGGCACCAGCCAGCAAGGCACCTGCGGATCAGCGGATGCGCACCTGGCGCAGCAGGACATCGCCATCAACAGATCACTCGGAAAGATCAGAAACAAGATCCTTGTCATGAGCGGCAAGGGCGGAGTGGGCAAGTCCACCGTGGCCGTCAACCTGGCGCTCAGCCTGGCCGAGCGCGGCCACCGGGTCGGGCTGATGGACGTGGACCTGCACGGCCCGGACATCTGCAGGATGCTCGACCTGAAGGGCACCCTGGAACCGCCCCAGAACCCTGCCGACCTGGTGCCGCCCCTGGTCTACAACGACCGGCTCAAGGTGGTCTCCCTGGAATACATGATGAAAAACCGCGACGATGCCATCATCTGGCGCGGCCCGCTCAAGATTCAGGCCATCCGCCAGTTCGTCGCCGACATGGACTGGGGCGAACTGGACTACCTGGTCGTGGACGCTCCCCCCGGCACCGGTGACGAGCCCCTGTCCGTGGCCCAGACCATCCCCGGGGTCCAGGCCCTGGTGGTGACCACGCCCCAGGCCGTGGCCCTGGCCGATGTGCGTAAATCCATCAACTTCTGCAAGACCGTGGAGATGCCCATCGTCGGCGTGGTGGAGAACATGTCCGGCTTTGTCTGCCCCCACTGCGGCGAAACCGTGGACATCTTCAGCGCAGGCGGCGGCGAGAAGACGGCCCGTGACTTCGACCTGCCCTTCCTGGGCCGCGTGCCCATGGACCCGCGGGTGGTGGTGGCCGGCGACACCGGCCGGCCCTATCTCTCCTCCGGCGAGAAGACCCCGGCCACCGAGGCCTTCGCCAAGGTGGTCGAGGCGGTGGAGAAACGGATGCCGCCCCAGGGCGCGGTCAGCCTGAACACCATCTCCACGGGCACGGAATCCGGCTGCGCCTGCGGCTCGGGCGGCTGTGACCCGGACACCTGCGACTGCTGATTACCGCGACAGGAGCAACAGAATATCACCATGCACATCCAACAGCTCACCGTCGGCATGATGGGGGTCTGCTGCTACATCGTCTCCTGCGAGGCGACGAAAAAAGCGGCCATCATCGACCCCGGCGGCAACGAGGACCGGATCCTCTCCACCTGCAGGGCGGATGACCTGCAGGTGGAGTACCTCATCGCCACCCACGGCCATCCGGACCATGTCTGTGCCAACGGCCCTCTCAAGGAGGCCACCGGCGCCGCCATCGTCATGCACCGCGCCGATGCCGAGTTCTTTGGCCGGGCCGATATCCGGGGATTCTTCTCCCAGCTCGGCCTGCCCGAATCGCCGCCCCCGGACATCCTGGTCGAGGACGGCGACACCATCACCTTCGGCAACCAGTCCCTGCAGGTGATCCACACTCCGGGCCACACCCCCGGCGGCATCTGCCTCTACAGCGCCCCGGACTGTTTCACCGGCGACACCCTTTTCGTGGGCGGGGTCGGCCGCACCGATTTTCCTGGCGGCTCGGCAGAGGAGTTGAGCCGTTCCATCCGCACCCGTCTGCTGACCCTGCCGCCCGAGACCGTGGTCTGGCCTGGCCACGGCTATGGCGGTTCCAGGTCCACCATCGGTGAAGAGGCGCACGGCAATCCCTTTCTCGTCT
>JALSNC010000061.1 GCA_026987195.1 Desulfobulbaceae bacterium
GAGGACTTCGTCGAACGAGCCGGAGCGGTGGCATTGAAGGACAGGGGCCGGAAAAAGTTCATCGCCGCCTTTGAACGAAGACTCGGCCAGGAGATCACCCACCCGGTGTTCGCCTACCGGCTTTCCTACCGGCGGGTGCTCGAGCTGCAGGCCAGGCTGCTCGGGCGATACCTGCTGGGCGAAATATCCGCCTACCCGGATTTGACGACACGATGAGCCGCGGCGAACATTTTTACATTATTGCCTATGACATCGCTGATCCGAAACGGTGGCGAAAGGTGTACAAGACCCTGCGCGGCTATGGCGCATGGACCCAGCTCTCGGTATTTCAGCTGCGCCTGACTGCCCGGCGCCATACGGAACTCATCGGCCGGCTTGAGGAAATCATCAACCACAGCGATGACCATATTCTTTGCTTTGATTTTGGGCCTGCCGATGGTATGAAGGAATCAAGGGTGGTCAGCTTAGGCCGGCCGTTCCGTCCGCTGAAACGGGGCGCGCTCATTGTCTGACAGGCCGATATCCTGCCCCAGACAGGCGAGCGCTGCAGTGGCGCCAGGCCTGCCGGTACCGCTCGTATCCGATTTTGTTCTTTGAAAACAGGATATTCGTTGCGATACTCGGATATCGAGCAATATCGATCAACCCTTGACCGCTCACCACCGGGTAGCCCTCGTAAATCGGTCCGCAAACCCCCAGCCCTCCGAAGTCAGGAAAGACACTGTTCTCCCCGGCACACTGCCGGGGCCCCATTGAAGCCCCCCATACCGGAATAATAGGTATGAAACGACCGGGGTTCTCCCCGGCACACTGCCGGGGCCCCATTGAAGCCATTAACAATGGCCATGCGGAGACGATAGCGCTGGGAGTTCTCCCCGGCACACTGCCGGGGCCCCATTGAAGCCTCGTTGATCTTTTGCTTTACCGTAAACTGCATTGGCGTTCTCCCCGGCACACTGCCGGGGCCCCATTGAAGCGTTTCAGATGGTTGTACAATGTGGCCTGACGAATGGTTCTCCCCGGCACACTGCCGGGGCCCCATTGAAGCATTTTGGTTCTGCTCCGGCATGGGTAAGTGTCGGGGTTCTCCCCGGCACACTGCCGGGGCCCCATTGAAGCTCAGAGGCGAAGCTCCTTGAGTCGCTGGACGTCAAGTTCTCCCCGGCACACTGCCGGGGCCCCATTGAAGCCTCTCATTCTATAGCCTCCCTCGCACATAGCCCAAGCGTTCTCCCCGGCACACTGCCGGGGCCCCATTGAAGCACTGGGAAAAAGACAAAAAATTCTATGAAGAAGTTGTTCTCCCCGGCACACTGCCGGGGCCCCATTGAAGCGCTGCCCTTGTTGGACAACCAGCCCTCGCGCTGCGCGTTCTCCCCGGCACACTGCCGGGGCCCCATTGAAGCCACATAAGGAGGCCAGCACATGGCAAATAGGATAGGGTTCTCCCCGGCACACTGCCGGGGCCCCATTGAAGCACTCTGTATCAGTCCTGCATTGACAGGTTTTCCCAAGGGTTCTCCCCGGCACACTGCCGGGGCCCCATTGAAGCCTCAGTATCCGTTACTGATGGCGTCACAAGCTCCGAGTTCTCCCCGGCACACTGCCGGGGCCCCATTGAAGCTTTACCCAGCATCGCAAGTTGGGATGGGACGTTATCGTTCTCCCCGGCACACTGCCGGGGCCCCATTGAAGCAGTAAAGGTTACGGTGCCTGTGATAGTGGGCCCATGGTTCTCCCCGGCACACTGCCGGGGCCCCATTGAAGCTCCAGCCTGTTACTCAATATGTTATTCATTATTCCTGTTCTCCCCGGCACACTGCCGGGGCCCCATTGAAGCGACGGGATCAAGTCTTTCACCCGTGACTTCGACGAGTTCTCCCCGGCACACTGCCGGGGCCCCATTGAAGCCTGGCGCTATTGCTGGTACGTTACTGCTTGCTGCTACGTTCTCCCCGGCACACTGCCGGGGCTCTCCGTTGAATCAGGCTTTCCTTGATTTTGGTGTCTTGGCGGTCTATATTTTCGTGGACAGGCGTACGTGACACGGTAAGATTCTCCCGGCCATGCCACCTGGAAACAGGGCGGGCTATGCGGGGTTGCCGCGTAAGCGGATGGGGCGCCTCGCCGTACGTCTGCCAGGGACGACCGGTACGCCTCATGTTGCACCTGTAGACAGCGGCCTGTCGTTTGTCCAAGCCTATTCCGGGGACATAAGGATGCCGCCACTGATCAGGGCCCTTCGACCACTGCACTGGCTGAAGAATCTTCTTGTGCTTGTCCCGCTGTTCACCTCCGGCCTCTTTGTACTGCCACGTCCCTGGCTGTATGCCGGCCTGGGATTCCTTGCCCTGAGCTTCACCGCCTCGGCCGGTTATCTGGTCAATGACCTGGTGGACCTGGAGGCGGACCGTGCCCATCCGACCAAGTGCCGACGCCCGCTGGCCAGCAGCAGTATATCACGGGGACAGGCAATGATGACCGCCCTTGTCCTGCTCGTCCTGGCGACCGGAACCGGCATCATCCTCGGTACCGGATTTCTTGAAGGCATTGGCATCTACTTTGCCGTCACCCTGTCCTACTCCCTGTGGCTGAAAATGGTTCCTGTCGTCGACGTCATCGTTCTTGGCCTCCTTTTCACCATCCGGATCATTGTCGGCTGCGCGGCCATCTCCGTGGTGCCCTCGTTTTGGCTTCTGGCATTTTCTCTCTTTTTCTTTCTCAGCATTGCCCTGGTCAAGCGCTTTGTCGAGCTGAAGTCCATGATCGCTGTCGGTAACAATTCCCTCATACGCAGGGGCTATCGCGCAGAGGACCGGGACATGATCAGTTCCATGGGGGTGGCGAGCGGGTATGTCTCGGTGCTGGTCCTGGCCCTGTATGTGAACAGCGATCAGATCCGGACCCTGTACCGGCATCCCCATGTTTTCTGGGGCCTGTGCCTGTTGGTGCTGTACTGGAACAGCCGCACCTGGTTCCTGGCCCATCGCGGGGCACTGAGGGAGGATCCGGTGCTGTTCGCGGCCACGGACGGTATCAGTTGGCTTATTGCCGGTATCACCTTTCTCCTGCTTCTGCTTGCCCGCTGAACGGATCATGGGAGGTCGCAGCGTGAATGGAACGGCTACGGTCGACCGGCGACACGTCCGACTGCCCGGGCTTCTTGTCCTTTTGGCCCTGCTGGTCGGCTTTTCCCTGCGGCTTTTTCTGCTTTTCCAGCCGCAGTACGCCCAGGTGCAATACGAAGAGGCGGAATTCGGCCTGATCGCCCTCAATATCCTGAAGGGGAAAGCGGCCCTCTTTCTCTGGGGATCGCCCTATCACGGGGTCCTGGAATGTTACCTGATCGCGCTTCTGTTCCGGCTGTTCGGCGTGTCGACCTTTGTCCTGCGGCTCGAACCGCTGCTGATGTCCTGCCTGCATATGGTTGTGCTGATCTGGGTAGCGCGTCGCTTCTGGAGCCGGTGGACAGCGGTATTCACTGCCTGGTTTCTGGCGGTGCCACCGCTCTACCTGGCCACATACGCCGCCCTGGTCTATCCTTCCTATCTTGGAGTGGTTATCCTGGCCACCCTGGCCTGCATGCTTCTGATCCTGATTCTCACGGAAGATCAGGGCCGGGAGAAGCGCCTCTTCTGGCTCGGTATCGTGTGCGGCCTGGCCTTCTGGGAACACGCCACCTCCATTCCGCCCCTGCTGTGGATCGGCTTTGTCCTGCTGGTCACCGGTCCGGCATGGTGTACCCCCCGCCGCTGCGGCCTGCTGGCTCTTGGCGTTCTCCTGGGTGGCCTGCCCCTGTGGCTCTGGAACGGATGGCACCATTTCAACACCTTCCGCTGCCTGTTCGGAGGCTATGGCGCCGTGGCCAGTCCCTACGGCACATGGAGGATCGCCGATCATATCTTGACCTGGATACTCCCCTATATAGGCGGTGTCATGGTCCATTACTGGGATGCCGGAGGCAGGGCGGGTTTCTGGCGTCTCTGGTACTGGGCCTGTTACCTGCCGATCTTTGCCTGCTGGCTGAAGATGCCACTGGTCCAGGCCAGGTCATGGTTTTCCCGAAGACGGATCAGCTCCATCAGGCCTGAAATCGTCTTCCTCGGCCTGCTGGTAACCGTCCTTGCGGTCAACATCGCCAGCGGCAGGATCACGGACCGCTATTCCTTCAATATCTATTCGGCCTGGCCGCTCCTGGTGGCGGTCTGCCTCGAGAGGATCAGTGGCTGGCGCCGGTGGCTGGGCCCGGTCCTGCTGGTGGCACTGCTGATTCTGCATGCCAACGATCAGCTTCGGTTTTTCATGGGGCAGCGGAAGATATCCCCTCTTGACCGGCGACCGGTGGATCAGGTCGTCAGGTATCTGGATCGGCATGATATCCGCTATCTTTACGGCCATTTTCGCGTTGCCCGGGTCATCACTTTCGAAACAGCGGAACGGATCATCGGTGCAGATTTTCATGGCTACAAGATGCGGATGTATGAACTGTTTGAGGGGGATCTTTCCACACCCCGACGCTACCTGCAGATGGTGGACAATGCGCCTGCCTCCAGAAAGGCGATCATCACCCATCGTCATCTCGGCATCCCCTATCCCCGGGAGATGGACAGGTATCTGGCCTGTCTGAATGCCCACTGTATCCGCCACCGCTTCCGGCATCATGTTC
>JALSNC010000062.1 GCA_026987195.1 Desulfobulbaceae bacterium
GACAGAACGGGCCATGGTGGGACAAAATGTCCCGGTTTGTCAGGAGGTCAGAGGGGCAGGGAGCATCCGGCAGCTGTTCGTGCGGAAGAGTTCACCGCTACCGGCAACGCCTTGAATTACCGGCGTTCTTGCTGGAAGTTCAGTTGTCTACCTGCCGCCGGCAAGCCTGCGGCGGATGGTCTTGCGGTTGATGCCGAGCAGGGCCGCGGCCTGCTGCTTGTTGCCGCCGCAGTGATCCAGCACATGGCGGATATATGCCTCCTCCACCTCGGCCAGGGGGCGGATGGTGGTCCATGCGAAGCCCTTGCCCGGCCGGCAGGCGGTCAGCATCTCCTCGGGCAGGTCCTCAAGGGTGATACGCCCGTCCTCGGCCAGGAAGACGCAGCGTTCGATGACATTTTCCAGCTCGCGGATGTTGCCCGGCCAGGGATAGTCGAGGAAGAAACGCATCACCTCGCGGGAAAGGCGGGCCCGCCGGCCGGCCCGTTCATGCCGGCCCAGGAACTCGTCGATGAGCAGCGGGATGTCCTCCCGCCGCTGGCGCAGCGGCGGGAGGGTGAGTCTGAAGATGTTGAGCCGGTAATAGAGGTCCTCCCGGAAGCGCCCCCGGTCCACCTCTTCCCGGAGGGTCCGGTTGGTGGCCGCGATCACCCGCGCATCCACCGCAACCGGGCCTCCTGCTCCCACAGGCCGCACCTGCTTTTCCTGCAGGACCCGCAGGATCTTGGCCTGCACCACCGGGTCCATCTCGCCGATCTCGTCGAGCAGGATGGTGCCGCCGTCCGCCTCCACGAACAGTCCGCTGCGGCTGCTTACCGCGTCCGTGAAGGCGCCGCGCACGTGACCGAAGAGTTCGCTCTCCAGCAACCCCTCCGGGATGGCGGCACAGTTGACCGCAACAAAGGGCCCGTCCTTGCGTGCCGAGGCCCGGTGGATGGCCCGGGCAACCACCTCCTTGCCGGTGCCGGTTTCGCCCTCGATAAGGACACTGCCCGAGGCGCCGGCGATCCGTCCCACCAGGTGAAAGAGCCTGCGCATGGGGGCGCTGCGGCCGATGAGATCGTGGCTTTCGGCGCCTGCCGCGGTCATCCGTTCCAGGCGGGCGATCTTCCGGCGCATGGCCAGCTCCGCGGCAGCCCTCCGGACCGCGATCAGGAGCTGTTCCATCCTGAAGGGCTTGATGATGTAGTCGTAGGCGCCCTGGCTGATGAGTTCCATGGCCTCGTCGATATCGCCAAAGGCGGTGATGACGATGACAAAGGGCCGCATGGCCTGTCGGGCAGAGATCCCGGCCAGCAGGGTGCGGCCGTCCATGACCGGCATCTTCAGGTCGGTGACGATGATGGGGAAATCCCTGTGCTCCAGCCGCTCCAGGGCCTCTTTGCCGTTGGCCGCCACGGTCACGGCATAGCCCTGTTCATCCAGGACCTCGCCGATGAAGTCCCGCATGTCATGGTCGTCCTCGACCACCAGGACGGATGGCTGTTCACTGCTCATGCTGATCTTCCTGAAAGGGTTGCGGATGTTCCGGTCGCTGTTTTCCCGCTGCTGCGGGCAGGCGGATGATGAAGCGGGCGCCGGTGGCACACTCCCTGTCCAGTGCTATGCTGCCGCCATGTTCCTGCACGATGCCGGCCACCATGGAAAGGCCCAGTCCCGTGCCCTCGCCCACGTCCCGGGTGGTGAAGAAGGGATCAAAGATCCGGTCGGCGATCTCCGGCTCCACGCCGGGACCATTGTCAACAAAGACAATGGTCACCCCGCCCTCTGCGGAGACGGTGCTGCTGATCCGGATGACACCGGCGCCGCTCATGGCCTGGAAGGCGTTGAGCATCAGGTTGACGAACATCTGGCGCAGGCCGTCCGCATCGGCGCGGATCTTCGCGCAGGCCAGCTCCACCTCGAGGCTGACGCGCGGGGGGCCGCCGGACCGGCGGAGCCGGCAGAGGGAAAAGGCATCATCGATGACCGCGGCGAGATCCACCTCGCCATGGCCGCTGGCCGGTTTCCTGGCAAAGGAGAGCATCTGGCGAATGATCCTGGAGATCCGCTCGGTCTGGCGGATGATGGTCTTGAGGGATGACGAGGCCGGGCCGCCGGGCCCGGCTTTGCGCAGCAGGTGTTCGGCACGGCCGCTGATCACGTTGAGCGGCGTGCCGATCTCGTGCGCCAGGCCGCTGGCAAGCTGGCCGATGGAGGCGAGCTTGTCCCGGTGACGGAGGCCCCGTTCCAGGTCGAGTTTTTCCCGGAACAGTTTTTCCCGGCGCCTTTTCTCCTCCTCGATGTTGCGGGCCATGCGGTTGAACTCGTCGATGAGTTCATCGATCTCCAGTACCCCGCTTTTTTCGATGCGCAGTCCCAGGTCGCCCCGGCCCAGTTGCCGGGCCGCCTCCCTGAGACGGGCGATGGGCAGGGTGATGCTCCAGCGGCTGACCAGGTAGAGGGTCAGGCCGAGAAGCAGGGTGGTGAGCAGGACAAAGAGCAGGAATTTCCTGACCAGGGCGGCCAGGGCACGGTTGATACCGTCCAGGGAAAGGAGGACCTCCACCGCGCCCTGGACCCTGCCCCCGGAATCGAAGATGGGGCTGAGCACGGACAGGTATTCGTGGGTTCCGTCACGGATGATCTCCTGGATGTCGCCGTCGGCCGGGACAATCTTCCTGCGGTCAGGCTGAACGGCCTGCAGCTTGAGGCCATGCTCAAAGGTGAGGTCGATGCGATTGCCATCACGGTCGTAGATGTTGATCAGCAGGCGGTTGATGGTGGGGTCATGCGGCAGCAGGGCGTGGATGATCTCGCTCAGGCGCTGTTGCTGGTCCTGCATGTGGTAGTACTTGAAGGTGGTGGCCAGGGTCCGGGCCAGGGTCCGGGCCATGAGCGCGGCCCCGCCGGTGAGATGCGCCCGTTCGTCACGGACCGAGATCCAGCCCAGGCCCAGGGAGGTGAGCAGGATGAGGGTCAGGATGTAGAGAAAGAGCCGGGTCGATATCTTCATCAGGCCTGGAAGGGGCGGCTCTCTCCGCTGCCACGCCGGGCAAGAATGGACTTGAGGGATTCGATAACCTTGCCGGCCTCTTTTTTGCTCATGGAATCGATGCTGTCGCGGTGATAGTATTTCCTGAGGAAATTGGTGAAGTGGGGAGCGTCCCATCCCAGAGCTCCGGCCAGGTGGCGGATGTAGAGCTTCTGCCGGAAGGTGATCCCGTCCCGCCGGTCCCGGTAGTGACGGCTGCGGGTGAAGTAGCGCATAAGGCGCCGGAACCCGGCCTCGTCCAGATCCCGGGCCGAACGGACCCCGGCCTCCCGCTCGAGGATGCCGCGATATTCCTCGTCCGAGAGCCCCAGCTCCCGCTTGACGATATGAATCACCGCCAGTTTCTTCCTGTCCACTCCCATGCCTGCCCGGTCCCGGCTCTGAATCGTTCCGGATTTCACTATACCCCAATTGGCGGGAATGGCAATTCCCCCTTCAGTATACGGGTCACCTCCTGTCGGGCATCACCAAAAAAGCCCTGGTGCGGTTTGCACCAGGGCTTTTTCGTCCTGCCGGCTCCGGCAGGAGAGCATCAGGGAAAATGTCAGTCGCCGGCCGTTCAGGATGGCGCTGAAGCGTTCCGGATCATATGCCGGTAACAGCGCCGAACCATGCCCTGGCCAGGGCGGCGGGTCCGCCGGTCATGACCATGGCCGAAGCCAGGCTGGCCAGGGACCAGAAGCCCACAAGGGCGCCGGCGGTGGCCATGGAGAGTACTGCTCCCCTGGAGATCTCTGCCTGGGTGTTGACGGTGCTCTGAACGCGGGTTCTGGTGGTTGCTGCGGTCATGATTGGTCCTCCTGGTCTATGTGGTGTTCATGCGGTGTTGCATTGATCGCTTGCTTTGTCCTTCCTGATGCCAGGGGCGTGCCAGATTGAAAAGTCAAATGATTTCAACGGATGGTGCAGAAAGGTCTCCAGGAACTGTGTCAGAATGACATGGTGGAATTGCCAGGATGGCATGGGAGAGGGGGAAGAAAACGATGCAAGTGAGAACTATTTTTATTGACCTTGCTGTCTCGGGGTGCTATTCTCCTCTAGGATTAAATCTTAGTTACGAGAAAGTCTTCTTGAGGCCTGCGGGCCATGAGACCAATCACTGCTGACCGGAGGATACGATTATGAGCAAGGAAAAAAAACTGACAGCCAACAACGGGGCCCCTGTGGCCGATAACCAGAATGTTCTCACCGCAGGGCCACGGGGACCCATGCTGCTGCAGGATGTCTGGTTCCTGGAGAAACTCGCCCATTTCGACCGTGAGGTGATCCCCGAGCGGCGCATGCATGCCAAGGGTTCGGGAGCCTATGGCACCTTTACCGTAACCCACGACATCACCCGCTACACCCGGGCCTCCATCTTCAGCGAGGTGGGCAAGCAGACCGAGCTGTTCTGCCGCTTCTCCACCGTGGCCGGGGAACGGGGGGCCGCCGATGCCGAGCGGGACATCCGCGGTTTTGCACTCAAGTTCTATACCGATCAGGGCAACTGGGACCTGGTGGGCAACAACACGCCGGTCTTCTTTCTCCGTGATCCTCTCAAGTTTCCGGACCTGAATCACGCGGTCAAGAGAGATCCCAGGACCAACATGCGCAGTGCCCAGAACAACTGGGATTTCTGGACCTCCCTGCCCGAGGCCCTGCACCAGGTAACCATCACCATGAGCGATCGCGGCATCCCGGCAACATACCGGCACATGCACGGATTCGGCAGCCATACCTTCAGCCTTATCAACGGCGACAACGAGCGGTTCTGGGTCAAGTTCCACTTCCATACCCAGCAGGGGATAAGGAACCTGACCGATGACGAGGCCAGGGAACTGATCGGCCGCTGCCGCGAGAGCCACCAGCGTGATCTCTACGAGGCCATCGAGGGCGGTGATTTTCCCCGCTGGACCATGTATATCCAGGTAATGCCGGAGGCAGAGGCCGCCAACTGTCCCTATAACCCGTTCGATCTCACCAAGGTCTGGTATCATTCCGATTATCCGCTGATCGAGGTGGGTGTCCTGGAGCTGAACCGCAACCCGGAAAATTATTTTGCCGAGGTCGAGCAGTCAGCCTTCAACCCGGCCAACATCGTGCCGGGCATCGGCTTTTCACCCGACAGGATGCTCCAGGGGCGGCTTTTCTCCTACGGTGATGCCCAGCGCTACCGCCTGGGGGTCAACCACCACCTGATTCCGGTCAACAGGCCCCGCTGTCCTTTCCACAGCTATCATCGCGATGGCGCCATGCGGGTGGACGGCAACCATGGCTCCACCATCGGCTACGAGCCCAACAGCCTGGGCGAGTGGCAGGAGCAGCCCGGATTCCGCGAGCCGCCCCTTGCCCTGGACGGCGCGGCAGATCACTGGAACCATCGCGACGACGATGATTACTATACCCAGCCGGGCAGGCTGTTCCGCCTGATGAGCCCGGAACAGCAGCAGGTGCTGTTCGAGAATACGGCCCGGGCCATGGAGGGGGTTACCGACGAGGTCAGGAAGCGGCACATCGCCAACTGCAGCAAGGCGGATCCGGCCTATGGCCGGGGCGTGGCCAGGGCGCTGGGAATGGAGAGCACAGACTGAGCCCCGGGCTCGGGAGAACCAGGGTTCTTGACAGGCCAGTCCCCGGATGCACTCAGAGGAGCATCCGGGGATTTTTTGTGCACAGGGGTCCGCTTGTTACGGGGACAGTATACATAACTTCGCCCGATGCCGGTCCCTGGCACGTCTCCGGGGGCTTTCTCTGCACCGGTATTGTTCAGGAGCCGGTTGTCCGGCTGTCCGTCGGATGCTGCAGCAGGGACTCGAAAAGCTCTTTTGTCTTCCCGGACGGTTTGCCGCCACCATGATCGGCGAGCGCGCGGCAGCAGTTTTCGTATGTCTGCCGTACCTGGTCCATCCGGCCGTAGGCCGCATGGCACTCCATCAGGCGTCGGTAGAGTGCCTCGTCCACTGGCGCGACCAGCAGCGCCTTTTCCAGGCATCGGCACCCATGTCGGCAGGAAAGTTCATCCTGCTGCACATCCGCCATGCAGGTGACCAGCCATGAAAAGTTCTTCGCTATCCGGTCCCTGAGCGGACGTGTCCAGTACTCTGCTTCCAGTTCCCGGAGAAACGGGCCATGGTAGAGCGACAGGGCCCTGTCGAGGAAAAGGATCTTCTGTTCATCCAGCGTCCCTGACAGGATCAGGGAGACAAAACGCTCAAACGCCCAGACATCCACCCAGCAGAGCCTGGGGTTGAGGGTGAGGGTGTTGTTGCGGACAATCAGTGCCTCGTGGACCGTCAGGACTTTCCGCAGCCGCTGAACGGTCGTGGACAGGGCACTGAGCGCTGCGTCGCCAAGGGCATCAGGCCAGAGACATTCGCAGAGTTTGTCCTGGCTCACGTTGCGGCCGCCCAGGGCAAGCAGGGCGTGGAGCAGGGCAAGCGGCCTGCTTTTCGCCTTCCTGGTGAAATGTACCGGTCTGTCGTCAACGAGCAGGCTGAATCGTCCCAGGGAATAGATCCTGATCTTCCATGGCCAGTTTTCCAGCAGGGTCGGCGGCGAAGGAGGAAGCAGGTTCCTTCGTCGGATAAGCCTTCGGACATATTCCTCCTCTATTCCCTGTTCAAGAGCCCGGCAGCAGAGGCGGGCCATCATGTCGTTGCTCCAGAAATAGCCGTTCACATAGCCCTTGATCCTGCCCAGCTCCAGGGCCTTGCGGAGACAGGCATCCGCCTCCTGCTCCTCTTGCCGTTGCAGGGACAGCCACGCCCCGGCCAGCAGGCAGATGAACTCGATCTGCCTGTCCCTGGCCTGTCCCGCGACCTCCAGGGCGACCCGTAACATCTCTCCGGCCTCCTCCTTGCGGTTGTCCCGACTCAGCGCCAGAGCCTGTCCCAGGTAGATATGGGCGTTGTTGACCGTCGTGCCCATGGAATCGATGAGGCGGACAGCCGTTTCGGCATGGAGAAGAGCCCGGGCGACATCGTCTGCCAGCAGGGCGGCCCAGATGGAAAGCACATGGAAAAAACTCTGTTCCCAGGGACGGAGGCGGTCCTTGCACTTCTCCATTTCCCGCAGGTATCCCTCGGCCGCCGCCATCCTGTCCTCGCTCAGGGCCCCGGCGGCCAGTTGTCCCCAGAAGTAGTGGGTATAGATGCCGATACCGCTGTAGTCGGCTATCTCCAGCCCTTCGTGGGCCTCTGCCTCGCATTCCTCGAACCTGCCGCTCAGCCAGGCGAACGACGCGGCGCAGTTCTTCAGCTGGATCCGTGAAAAAGGCGGCAGGCTCTCCGAACGGTCTGCTGTTCTGAACAGGGAGAGATAGTACCTGGCCCCGGCCAGGTCACCACGAAACAGGGCCTTGACGATAAGCAGGTTGAAGGTGTGCGCCTTGCTGACAACATCGATATCCTGCTGGACAAGCCATTCCCCCCGTTGCACCCAGTTCTCGAACTTTTCCGTGTCAGTTGAAGCCAGGCCAAGGGCGTAGAGCATGGCGACGATGACCGGAGCCCGGACCTGCAGGGGCTGGCGATCGAGCAAGGGCTCCAGGTGGCGGAATTCGTCAATCCATTGTGCAAACGGCGAAAACGATCCTGACCGGAGGAGGATGGCATTGATGATCCCGGCCCAGGCAAGCAGCATGCCCGTACTGTCCCGGCTGTCGGTAAAGCGGTGGTATGCCTGCTCCAGCAGCGGCATGCTGTGCACCGGGTCAAGAAAGATCCGGCAGATCCCGAGCCAGTACAGCAGCCATGGGGTACGTGTTCGGATCTCCTCCGGTATTTTCATCAGCCAGTCCATGAGCAGGCGCAGACGGCCCTCGGCATGGAGCATGGCAGCATTCTCCATCACCAGGCCGATAAGGTCGGACCAGCGTTCGGCCTGGATGAAGAGCATGGCCGCCTCTTCCGTGTCGCCTGCCCGGAGAAGGAGAAGGCCCGCCCTGGCGGCGAGCAGTTTCCGTTCGCTGTCAGGCAACAGCCGTTGCGCCTGGGCGAGGAGGAACTCTCTGAACATGGGATGGTACTGGTAGATGCTCTTTGGCGCCGGCCGCCTGGAGACAAAGTAGTTGCGCCTGGTCAGGCCGAGGAGGATCTCGGTTCCGCCCCGTACCCCGGAGAGCTCACCGGCCATGGCAATGGTCATGTGGGGCAGCATGGCCGTGCGCAGCAGAAAGTCCCTGGTCCTGTCGCCCAGCCGGTCAAAGATCTCACCGGCAAAATAGTGAAAAAGTTCTTCCTTTGCGCCATGGTCCACCCTCAGTTCACTGGTGCTTCCCATCTCCATCCCGGCCTCGAGCAGCAGAAGACCGGCAACCCAGCCGGCGGCCTTTTCATGCAGCAGGGCGATCCTCTCCCGGGATACCTCGGCCCGCTTGCTCAGAATTCCCCCGGATTCTTCCAGGGTCAGCCTGAGGTCATCCCAGCCCAGGGTGGCGAGCCTGCCGTTGAGTTTCTCCCGGCTCAGGAAGGGAGGCAGCCGGTTGCGGCTGATGATGATCAGTTGCATGGCCGGGGGCAGGCTGTCGATGATGGTGTGAACGATCGGCTGCAGGGCGGAATCTTCTGCTACTTCCTGATAGTTGTCCAGGACAAACACAGCGGGCAGGGGCAGGGAGGCACAGAGCAGGGTCAGATACCAGCGCGTGAAATTTATCGGACTTTCAAAATACTCGCCCGTGAAGGGAGGAACCCGGGATGTTGTACCCGTGGCCAGGGCAGTGGCCCTGGCCAGGTAGTAGAAGAACGTGGCCGGATCATCATCTTCGGCATCGACCTGATACCAGATACAGGTCCGGGGCTCCTGGTTGAGGTAACTGCAGACAAGAGCCGTTTTCCCTGACCCCGGCGGTCCTGAGATCCACAGGGCCGCCCTGTCACGCAGACCGTCAAGCAGTTCGTACAGCCGACGACGGGGGAAAATATCCCGGCACAGGGGCGGGGTGATCTTGGGAGGAACTGCGCTGGAACCGTGGGGCACGGTCAACCTCCTTGTTCCCGGGGAACATTGGGGGGCAAGCACCTTGGAATGCAAGGAAAGCATTTGGGGACCCTGTCAGGATTAGCGTAAAAAAAGGAAAATTTCATCCTGTTTGTGACCTATCTGTGACAGGGTGTTGTGTATTGTTATCAGGAAGTCAGGTGCCAGGAAGTCAGGTGCCAGGTGCCAGGTGTCAGGTGCCAGGGAACAGGTGTCAGAGGACAGGAATTCCCGTGCTGCCTGCGGTGGCAAAATGAGGATTGGCCTGCCGTGGCTCAACCTTGTTGCACTGCTCGTAACTGATCACAGGGTGTGCAAGGGCACGGTTTTTCAACCTCGTTTTTGTAAGCGGTCTCAGGTGCTGCGGGTTCGTGCGGTCGCTCCTGGCCGCTATAGCCTACTATGCGGACAGGAGCGACCGTGCGAAGATGCGGTACCTGTGACCGCTTGCCACTGCTCTGCGGTGCAACGGGTACATCGTCTGCCTGGTTTTAATCGGTTGTAGTACCCGCTCCCGCGGACATGGAGGTTTCGGGGATCGTTCCAGGATTTCGGAAGGCCGGGGGCTTAGTGCCGCCTTCGGTGACCGCCTCCAAATACGTTGAGCCGCGGGGCGCAGGTTATGACCACTATTCAGCAACTCAGAGGAGTCCTATGAAAAGTCTACCTGTCATAACAATCTGGATGTCCTGTATCGTGCTCTTTGCTGTCTGGTCGTTTGAAGACGCCCTGGCCGGTCCGTTACAGGATATGCCCCTGCGTGGCCGGTATGCGATTTCCGGTGCAATCGGTAAGGATCAGCGGCCCTATCACGTCCGACAGGGGCAGGATGGCAGCATCCTGGAAAACATGGCACAGGGTTTCTCTGCACTGTTTTCCGCCGGTGCCGGACTGGAGATCCGGCGCCAGGAGCATCATCTCAGGATACGGCTGGATGGTGTCGGTCGCCGGAACAGGTATCAGTACCTTTTGCCGGGCAGGATTGTCTGTGCAGCCAACAGGATGACACTTGACCACGGTTTGGTCCGGGAATGGTTCGTGAACGGACCCATGGGGCTGCAGCAGGGATTCACCCTGAATGATCGGCCTGGCCGGAGGCAGGAGGGTGAGCTGGCGCTCACCCTGCATGTTGACGGAGACCTGTCGCCCGTGGAAATGGCAGGGGGGCGTGGTGTCGAATTCAGGTCAGATGACAATTCGACCGTCCTGACCTGGTCCGGTCTTCTGGTTGTTGATGCGGCAGGGAAGCATCTGCCGGCCAGTTTCAAGACAGAAGGCCACGCCATCCGTATCATGGTGGATGATCGTCGCGCCCGGTATCCGGTGGTTGTTGACCCGGTTTTTCAAACGGCCAGGCTCATGGCCAGTGACGGCGCTGCAGGAGACGTCTTTGGTAAATCAGTTGCCATCGACGGAGATATAGTAGTGGTCGGAGCACCAGAACATGCCACAGGATCGCATCTTCGGCAGGGTGTGGTTTATGTCTTTAAAAAGAATGTCAATTGGCAGGACATATCTCAACAGGCAAAATTGACAGTCAACAACGGTGCATATGGTGATCGTTTAGGATCTTCAGTGGCAATTGATAATGGTGTCATTGTTGCCGGCGCAATCGGTGTTGCTGGTCAGGGGGCTGCCTATGTATTCGATAGCCAGGGTGCCGACTGGCATGATATGACACAGACCGCGAAACTTTCTTTCCTGTATGGCCGTATTGGTGACTGGTTTGGATATTCTGTCGCCATTTCTGGTGATACTGTTGTTGTTGGAGCCATGATGCACACTGTCTCCGGAAATAGTGAGCAGGGGACTGCCTGTGTGTTTGTCAAGCCGTCTGGTGGCTGGACAGACATGGCAGAAGAGACGGCCGATCTTAAGGCAAGTGACGGCGCAGAGAATGAGCACTTTGGTCGTTCTGTTGCCATCTGGAAAGATGATATAGTCGTCGGGGCCGATGCCACAGGACCTGGAGGGAGAAATTTTCAGGGAGCGGTGTATGTCTTTCATCAACCGGACACGGGCTGGGCCAATCATGCCACCCTGACTGAAAATGCAAAGTTGATGGCCAGTGACGGAGATGAATACGATTATCTCGGGCACTCCGTCGATATCCAAGGAAATACAGTTGTTGCCGGTGCCCCTGGATTTCATGCAACAGGGCAACAGGATCTCGGCGCTGCCTACGTTTTTCAGAGATCGGGATCCGACTGGGTAAATATGGAGGAAACAGCAGAATTTCGAGCCGATGATGCGATGCCTGACGACCATTTCGGTTCATCGGTCGCCATTGATGACAACACTGTTGTCGTTGGGTCACCATACCATAACTATTCAGGAACTTCGAGTAACGGGTTGCCATTTGTGGTTTTCAACATGGGGGCGGTCTATGTTTTCGAAAAACCCTCGGGCGGCTGGCATGACATGCGTTCAGGGGCACTGCTCCGTTCCAGTGACGGTGAGGCCGAGGACCATCTGGGCAGCTCTGTCGCCATTTCCGGCACGACCATTGTTGCCGGGGCGCCAGATCATGATATCAACAGCAACGGTGACCAGGGGGCTGCCTACGTGTTTCAGCACAGAAAACAAAGCCCCTGGCCCATGCTGCTTTCGGCAGTTACCTCCCATGTCGGTCGTATTGTCGCCGGGAATGCGGCGGCAGGGCACCCTACCTCGGGCGATACCAGCACTCACCGCCTGTTTATCGGCAGTCTGGAGCTCTGGTACACCACCTCGGTGATACCTCATATTGATGCGGACATGATATCATTCTGCTATGTCCAGATGCCGGTGGTCAGCGACACCGGGACACTCTATTGCCAAACCGGCAACCTCCGCTATGACAAGACGGAGATCGAAGGTGATAATAAGATGCGTCGGGCCGGCTCCATCGTCTTCAGCCCCATTGGCACCTGCAGCAGAAGCCGGCACAGCTGTACAGTGGAACCAACCGGCAATGGCAGCGAAACGATATGGCAATGGTACCGGGTCGGTGCATCCTGGCGCCCGGTTCCCGGAACGCCGGTCACCATACCCGTTACCTGGTTCGACAACCCTTTGTATTTCGGCAACATGAACCTTGTTGACGGGGGGTGCGATTACCGCGATGTCAGCACCGGCGGTGGAGGTGTGTATTATGGCCTCTGTCTGGTCCATCGTCCGTGACCGGTCCGGATCGGGTCTGTGCAATATGGCAGACCGTATCGGGCAGGCGAGCCAGGATTTTGAACAACTGACCAGTAACCGTTCACTGCTATCGGCGACCGTTTTGAATTACCAGTAATTTTGGAAAAAGTTCAGCGGTGCGCCAGTCAGGTGTGATCGCGGCTGGCCGACAGGTAAGCGAGCGCAGGGAGACTCCGATAGCCTATCCATGCGGACAGGCACGACCGTGCAAAGAGGTACGCGAAGACTCCGTACGGTCCCTGCGAGCGCTTACAGACCGAAGCTCCAATCAGCGGTTTCATTCCCTGGTCGAATCAGGTATTCTCTGTGGGTGTGACATGGCCTTTTTCCCCACAGAGATAGATCTTCATGACGAGCCGCTGGAACATAGCCGATGTCCTGGACCTGGAGTACCTGCTGGCCCTGGACGGGGAGGAGGACCCGAACCTGCTGGCCGGGCGGGACCGGTCAATTTTCCTGGAATCTGCCGAAACCGGCCAGGGCCGGGAGACGGCTGATCCCGGCCCCATCCTCCTGCAGTGGCTGCGGCACCGGCGCCGGCTCCTGGCGGCAGAGGATGGTACGGACACGGTGCTGCCCGGACGGCTCTGGCAGGAGGTATATCGGCTTGCGCGACTCCTGGCCCTGCTTGCCGGGCTGGTCTTCGGCGGCGGCCTGGCCTATTCCTTTCTCTCCTACACCGGTGTCCGGCCGGTCAACGTGGCCCTCTACTTTGCAGGCTTCATCCTCTCCCAGCTCACACTGCTCCTCCTGATCGCCGTGACCGCGCTCTACCGGATCCTGTTCCGGCGCGGCCTGCAGTCGTCCCTGCTTTATGGCCTGCTCGTCCGCCTCCTTGCCGCAGCCGTTCTGCGGCTGAAAGGGGCCGTGCTTCGGCGACTGGATGGCCGCCGGCGCCTCAGCCTCCAGGCGGCCCTTGGCAGCAGCCGCATGCGGCTCCATGCCCACGGCGCATTGTTGTTCTGGCCGGCCTTCATCCTGGTGCAGCTCTTTGCGGTCGGTTTCAACACCGGTGTCCTGGGTGCCACCCTGCTCAAGGTGGCCACCGCCGATATCGCCTTTGGCTGGCAGTCGACCCTGCAGGTGGGCGCGGCAACCGTGGCCCGACTGGTCCGGCTGATCGCTCTGCCCTGGTCCTGGTTCGTGCCGGCCCACATCGCCTGTCCGTCCCTGTCCCAGGTGGAGGGAAGCAGGATGGTGCTCAAGGAGGGGATCTACCACCTGGCCACCGCGGATCTGGTCTCCTGGTGGCCCTTTCTCTGTCTGTCCGTGGTCTTTTACGGCCTGCTGCCCAGGATCTGCCTGCTGGTTGCCGGCCATTTGGGCCTGCGGCGGGCCCTTGACCGGCTCTCCTTTGATTCTCCTGCCTGTCGCCGGCTCCTGCGCCGGATGCTGACCCCGACCCTCAGAACCGGGACCGGCGAGGACCAGGCCGCAGCCACCGCGGACAGCCCCCGGCCGGTGGAGAAAGCGACCCGCCGGCAGACAGGAGCAGGAGGCCGGGAGCCGGACCTGGCACCGGTGACCGGGGAAGAGGACGGGGCAGGGAAGGAGGCCGGGCAGGCTGCGGGCCGGGAAAAGGCGCAGGGAAGGGAAGCCGCCGTGGCAGGTCCGGAGCCGCACCGGACGACGACCCTCCTGGTCCTGGTACCCGATGAACTCCAGGACCACTGTCCCCGCTCTCTGCTCGATGACCTGGTCCGGGAACGGACCGGTGCCAGCCTCGGCAGGGTTCTTGTCATGGGCGGGGAAGACGAGGATCCGGAGGCCCTGCTGGCCCGTATCCGTAACCGGTGTGCCGGATCCGGCCCGGATGGGATCCTGGTCATCCAGGAGGCCTGGCAGCCCCCGATCCGGGAGTTCATGGTCTTCCTTGCCGGGCTGCGCGAACTGCTCGGGCCGGGTGGAGTGGTGGTTGTGGCCCTGGTGGGGAAACCTGCACCCGGCGGTCTGTTCGCCCCGGTGAGGCCGCTGGACCGGGAGATCTGGCAGCAGAGCCTGGCCGCCCTGGCCGTCCCGGGTCTGGAGGTCATGGAAGTGGTGAGGTCATGAGCCGCGCAGATGTTCCGGAGTTCGCCGTGGTCGGCCATCCCAACGAGGGCAAGTCCTCGGTGCTGTCCACCCTGGCCGAGGATGACTCGGTTCGTGTCAGCCCGGTTCCGGGTGAGACCACCGAGTGCCGGGCCTTTCCTGTGGTCATCGACGGGCGCGAGGTGATCCGTTTTGTCGATACGCCGGGATTCCAGAATCCGCGTCGGGTCCTGCAGTGGATGCGGAGATACCGGGGACCGGATGAGCGGATGCTGGAGGATTTCATCGTCACCCATGCAGGCGATCCCGACTTCCACGACGACTGCGAGCTGCTGACCCCGCTGCGCGACGGGTCCGGGGTCATTTTCGTTGTCGACGGCTCGCGGCCGGTGCGTAACGTGGACCGGGCCGAGATGGAGATCCTGCGGCTCACCGGCCGGCCCCGGATGGCGATCATCAACTGCAAGGAGGAAGACACCTCCTGGCTTGAGCAATGGCGGAGCGAGTTCAGGAAACATTTCAATGCAATTCGCATCTTCAACTCCTGTCGGGCCACCTATGCCGAACGGATCGAGCTGCTGGAAAGCCTCAAGGCCATAGACCAGGAACTGCAGCAGGTCCTGGAGCAGGTGATCACCGCCTTCAGAAAGGACTGGGCGGCGCGCAATGAGCGCACCGCGGCCATTATCGTCTCTCTGCTCGCCGATGCCCTCTCCTACAGAAAATCGGTGGCGCTGCGCCGGGAGGTGGACGAAGAGCGGATCAGGCAGCGACTTCACGACGAATATGTCCGCTTCGTGGCACGACTCGAGGAGCGGGCCCATGGACAGATCCGCAGCCTCTTCAGGCACAACATCTTTGACTGCCGGCTGCCGTCCCAGTCGATTCTGCACGAGAATCTGGCCAGCGCCCGTACCTGGCAGTTCCTCGGCCTGAGCCCGAAGCAGCTCGTTCTGGCCGGGGCCGTGGGCGGCGCTGTCCTTGGCGCCGGTGTGGACGTGGCCGCGGCCGGGATCAGTTTTGGTGTCTTTTCCGCCATCGGCGGCATGCTCGGAGCGGCCGGAACCGCCCTGCGCGGCCGTGAACTGCTCTCCGGCGCCCGCCTGCTGGGCATGCGCCTGGACCGTGAGGAACTTCGGGTCGGGCCGGTGGTCAATATCCAGCTTCTCTACGTTCTCCTCGACCGGGCCCTGCTCTTCTACCGGCACATCATCAACTGGGCCCATGGCCGGCGTGATTTTGATCGCTGCGAACTCCCCGGCGGTCAGGCCGGGGCGCGGCATGGTTTCACCACCACCTGGGACCGGCAGGCCCGGCAGGTCTGCGAACGGTTCCTCAGGGCCATGCAGGAGGAGATGGCCGGGGAAAGGGCGCAGGCCATGGCGGATCTGCAGGACCTGGTCATGAAGGTGCTCGGGGAGATCTCGCGGGACCGGGCCCGGACCGGACCGGGAGAATAGAGGCTGGCATGCGGATCGATGCCAGCGGAATCAGGCCGATGCGCGGTGCTGTCCGGCCTCCAGCACCTCGCGGACGCGCAGGGAGAGTTCCTCCATGGAGATCGGTTTCTGCAGATAGGCCCGAATGCCCGTGGCCTGGTGCTGTTCCTGGTTCAGGGCGGCGGAGTAGCCGGTACAGAGGATGACCGGCTGGCCGGGACGGATGTTCATGATCTCGGCCGCCAGTTCGATGCCGGTCATACCGGGCATGGTCATGTCGGTGATCACCAGGTCCCAGGTCCCGGATTCCCGGGCAAACGCTGCCAGGGCCGTCTCGCCGTCGGCAAAGGCCGCCACCCGGTAGCCGCAGGTGGCCAGATATTCCCGGAGCAGGGCCCGGATCATGGGCTCGTCATCCACCAGCATGATCCGCTCCCGGCCGCCTCCCTTGATTCGCGGCACCTCCCGCTCTCCGGCACCTGTCGCCTCCCCGGTCTCGGCGGCCGGCAGGAAGATACGGAACAGGGAGCCCTCGCCCGGCCTGCTGTGCACGGTTATCCTGCCCTGGTAGCTCTCGACGATGCCGTGGACCATGGCCAGGCCCAGCCCGGTTCCCTTGCCCTGTTCCTTGGATGTGAAATAGGGCTCGAAGATCTTGGCCTGGGTTTCCTCGTCCATGCCGCAGCCCGTGTCCCGCACCTCCAGCAGTACGTAACGGCCCGGGGCCAGGTCCGGGATGGCGGCCACCGAATTGCCACCCACGGTGACGTCCCTGAGGGTGACCCGTACCGTGCCGCCTGCCTCGCCAAGGGCATGGTAGCTGTTGGTGCAGAGATTCATCACCACCTGGTGGATCTGGGTGGGATCGGCGAGGATGATGGCCGTGGAGTCGATCTCCTGCCTGATTTCGACGGTGGCCGGGATGGAGGAACGCAGCAGGCCGAGGGCCTCGATGACAATGTCGGCCGCCCGTATCGGCCGTACCTCACGCGCTGCCTTGCGGCTGACGGTGAGGATCTGGCGGACCAGGTCGCGGGCCCGTTTGGCCCCTTCCAGGGCGCGGGCCAGGTTGTTCATCAGTTGCCGGTTGTTCCCTGCCTGCGACTGGGCAAGCTCCAGGTAACCGAAGATGGCAAAGAGGATGTTGTTGAAGTCATGGGCAATACCGCCGGCCAGGGTGCCGATGGCCTCCATCTTCTGTGCCTGGCGCAGGTTGTCCTCCATCTTCCTCTGCTCGGTGATGTCCTCGAGCATGCCCTCGATGTACTGCAGGTCGCCGTCCGGCCCGGGGATGCCGCGGGCGTTGAGCGAGACCTGGAGGACATGGCCGGCCCGGTGGCGGAAGCGGGTGGTGAAGCGGCTGACCACCTCACCCCTGCGCAACCGGTTGATCAACTCCTGGTGGTCCATGGGGTCGACATAGAGCTGGCCAGCGATATCGGTACAGTTCCGCATCAGCTCCTCGGGCGAGTCGTAGCCGAAGATCCTGGCCATGGCCGGGTTGGCGGTCAGGAAGCGGCCGTTCACCGAGATCTGGAAGATACCCTCCTGCGCACCGTTGAAGATGGAGCGGTACTTCTTTTCTGACCGGGCCAGCTCTTCGTTCTTGGCCGCGATCTGCCGGGCCATGATGTTGACCTCGTGGGTGATGGCGGCCAGTTCCGTCTGCGGCGGCGCGGGCAGGGGATTGTCGTAATCGCCACTGGCAATGCGCCGGATGCCCATGATCAGCTGCTCGA
>JALSNC010000063.1 GCA_026987195.1 Desulfobulbaceae bacterium
GAGGATGGCTGACTGGGGTCAATGCCGAGCGTAGCGAGGTTTGACGCCAGTCAGCCACCGCAGTCGGCTCCATTGGGCTTGATAGGCGGAGCGCGTATGCGCTCCGGCTGTCGGGCCCAATGGAGCGTAGCTCATCCGGCGGACGATAGGTCGGAGCGCGTAGCGGTCCGACCTATCAGTGTTGATATATGGACTTTTTCCGTCATGTTGGACGTAATAGACGCCTCTGTTTTCCATATATTATGATACTAACTGCTAATTAGGGAAAAAATGAGCCTGTCGGCATCCATTTATTGATATTTGAACGATTTTGTCCGTGTATCATGATATTGAAGCTGTAACATGGAAAATTCTGTCCACCCGGGCAACATGCTTTTGGTCCTGTTCCGATTCATGCTTCATCGATAAGGACAGGCTACCAGTTATTTCCACATGAATCAATGGGGTTAGCTCGTTTTGCCTGCAATCCCTTGTGGGACAAAGTTTTTTTTAATGAAGGGTTCCAGCCCTTGGGTATTGGCTTGATGAACTTCCAGGTGAGACTGTGCGGGTAAGCGCTCACAAGAGCCGCATCTTTGCACGGTCGTGCCTGCCCGCATAGGTAGGTTATCGGAGGCTTGCTGCGTCCGCTTACCTGACGGCCAGCCACGATCACGCACATCTGACGCACTGCTGAACTTTTGCCAAAAGTATCGGTCTTTTTAGGCGGTTGCCGGTGACGGTGAACTATTACCATAAAAAAAGGGAAAACCCCTGCCGGGGTTTTCCCTTGTCTCTGGTGTGCGATAACCGTTCAGAGGTCTAGAAGTAGGCCTCAAAGGTGAGGTAGATCTGGTTGGCGCTCTCAACAGGGTTGATGCCCATGGCCTGGAGCTCGAACTTCTCGTCGTCGAGATCGTAGGGCTTGGCGTTCCAGTCGAATCCGCCGGAGTAGTTGTAGTCATAGTACTGCCAGCCGAGACGGACAAAGGTCTTGGCATACTTGGAGATCGCCTCGCCGGTGGGCAGGTCGTAGATCATGTAGAGCTCGAAGACCTGGCCGCGGGTGGCGAGCTTGGACATGTAGAGGTCGTCGTGGCCGGGGGTGAAGGCGATCCAGTACTGGGAGCCGTAGTTGTACTCGGCGCCGAGCTTGAGGCCCATGTCGTTGAGATCGTAACGGACACCGAGGTAGACGTTGTAGCCGTCTTCAGCATCGGTGTTGGGGCCGGTGGTGCCCATCTGCATGCCGACAAAGTCGTTGAACAGGCCGTTGCTGTTGGGATCGGTGTGGCTCCAGCCGGCAGCGATGAAGTAGTTGAGATTGCTGATCCGGTCCATGTAGACCGTGGAGGTGTGGAAGATGTTGCCAAGCTGCTTCCGGTCACCCATGCCGGACATCTCGGCATCGCCGAAGAACTCGTTGATGAGCGGATCCTGGAAGTTGGGATAGCTGAAGATGTTGGTGACGGCAAAGGACTGCAAGTTCCAGAACCGCGGACCCTTTTTCATGATATCCCAGTCAAAGCCCATGAAGTCGGTGTCGGCCAGCTTGTTGGAGGCGGAGTCGCCCTGGAGGCCGTTTTCAAAGCCGCGGCCGTAACAGAAGCGGAACCGGCCGGTGCCCATGGCCTCGCTGCCCCATGCATAGGCATAGCCCAGGGAGATTCCGTCAAAGGGGTAGTCCATGTAGGCGATGGGGGTGCCCATGCGCTGGTCGGTGCCCATGCGCAGGTGGGCGGGCGGTCCGTCGGTGGTGGGCCGGCGGCCGATGGAGAACCAGATCGGCATGCCGCCGATGTTGTTCCAGTTGACAAAGGCGCGGTCTACCCGCAGGGCGTTGTCGGACGGGTTGCGGGTGGAGTTGCCGTCAAACTGGGGGAAGATGGTGCCGGAGTCGTCCCGGAAGGCGGACTCCATGCCCCAGACCTTGTACATGGCCAGCCGGGCCTTGAACTCGACATTCTCGGTGGCCTTGACCCGCATGTTGAGGCGGAAGCGGTTGGTGAAGATGGTGTCGTTGGAGAGGTCGCCGGTTGCCTGGCTGCCGTAGGTCGGCATGCCGGTTGCCGGGTCGACGCCGGTCATCAGCAGGGGCGTGCCGGGAGAAAATACCGTGTTGGCGCTGTAGAAATCGGCGCGGGCCCTGAAATCACCGTAGAATTTGAACCTGGCCGCAAGGTCCCATGACTCGGATTTCTCGTCGAGCATTTCGCCCATGTCGTCGACCTTGTCGCCATACTCGGTGATGGTCTCATTCTGCTTGGCAAGCTGTGCTTTCAGGGCGTCAAGCTGACGGGAGAGTTCCTCGATCTTGCTCGTCAGATCCTGAGGCGCCTTGCCTGCGCTGGCAGAGGCCACGGCGGGCAGCGCAATGAGCCCGGCCAGTGCCAGCATGGAAAATTTCTTGACCATTCTTGTTCCTCCTAGGTGTTGGATTCTTTCAGGACAATTCCGATATTCCGTGGAGGTCACACGCCGTGGTCGCCGTCACCGGAGTTTCCGGTGGCGGCAATCCCGCCATGAAACCCGCGAACACTGATAACCTTGATGGGATTTGTATCGTATTTGACATCCCTTGTCAACACGATCAGGAGAAAAAGTAAAAAAAATTGTACCAGCAGGGCGGGGACGGAAAAAAGCGCGTCAGGACGGGAAAAAGAAACATGGCACGGCCATGGGACGGCCGTGCCATGCGTGAGGAGGTGTTATTTTGGGATGGTGAATGTCATCTTGTTGTTCTTGCGGCCGACCTTGATGGTGCCACCCTTGGCGAGATCGCCGAACAGGATCTCCTCGGTGAGCACATCGCCGATCTCCTTCATGATCAGCCGGCGCAGGGGCCGGGCGCCATAGGCCGGGTCGTAGCCCTCGCGGGCCAGCCAGCTCCGGGCGGCCGGGGTGAGCTGGATGCGGACGTTCTTTTCGGCAAGCTGGGCCTGGAGCTCGGTGATCATCTTGTCCACCACCTTCTCCACGGTCTCGATGTCCAGGGAGCTGAAGGTGATGATGGAGTCGAGCCGGTTGCGGAACTCGGGCGAGAACAGGCTCTTGATGGCCTTCTGCTCCTTGCCCCGCGAATCGCCCAGGAAGCCGATGGCCCTCTCGCTCATCTCGCGGGCGCCGGCATTGGTGGTCATGATGATGATCACGTTGCGGAAATCCGCCCGCCTGCCGGCATTGTCGGTCAGGGTGGAATGGTCCATGACCTGGAGCAGGATGGAGAAGACATCCGGGTGGGCCTTCTCGATCTCGTCCAGCAGCAGCACCGAGTAGGGGTGCTTGCGGATCGCGTCGGTGAGCAGGCCGCCCTGGTCAAAACCGATGTAGCCGGGCGGGGCGCCGATCAGGCGCGCCACGGCGTGTTTCTCCATGTACTCGCTCATGTCGAACCGTTCGAAGTGGACCGACAGGGCCGTGGCGAGCTGGCGGGCCACCTCGGTCTTGCCCACACCGGTGGGGCCGGCAAAGAGGAAGGAGCCGGTGGGCGACTGGGGGTTGCCCAGGCCGGCCCGGGACCGCTTGACCGCCTTGACCACGGCGTCGATGGCCTCGTCCTGGCCGAAGATGTACTGCTTCAGGCGGCTCTCCAGGTCACGCAGCTCGCCCAGGTCGTTGCCCGACTTGGTGCTCACCGGCACCCTGGCCATGCGGGAGATGACCCGTTCCACGTCACGGACACTGACCGTGCGGCCGGTGCGGCCGGCCAGGCGGAAGGCGGCCCCCACCTCGTCCATGACGTCGATGGCCTTGTCGGGCAGAAAACGGTCGTTGATGTAGCGGTGGGCCAGCTCGGCCGTGGCCTTGATGGCGGCCTTGGAGTAGCGGACCTTGTGGTGCTCCTCGTAGCGGGGCTGCAGCCCCTTGAGGATGCCGCAGGTGTCGGCCACCGAGGGCTCCTCGATGTCGATCTTCTGGAATCGCCGCGACAGGGCCCGGTCCTTCTCGATATGGTTCTTGTACTCCTCGTAGGTGGTGGAGCCGATACAGCGGATGGTCCCGGCCTGCAGGGCCGGCTTGAGCAGGTTGGACGCGTCCATGGAGCCGCCGCTGGTGGCACCGGCGCCGACAATGGTGTGCATCTCGTCGATGAAGAGGATGGCATTGTCCTTCTTCTCGATCTCGGCGATCACGTCTTTGAGGCGTTTTTCGAAGTCACCGCGGTACTTGGTGCCCGCGACCAGGGTGCCCATGTCCAGCATGTAGATCTCGGTATCGCGCAGCAGGTCGGGCACCAGCCGTTTCGGGTCGGGCCGTTCCTCCAGCCGCTCCATGCTGTCCTCGTGGATCCGCAGGGCCAGTCCCTCGGCCATGGCGGTCTTGCCCACCCCGGGTTCGCCCACCAGCAGCGGGTTGTTCTTCTTGCGCCGGCAGAGGACCTGCATCATGCGGCGGATCTCGGCGTCACGGCCGATGAGGGGGTCGATGCCGCCCTCGGCCGCCCGCCGGGAAAAGTTGACCGTGAACTGTTCCAGGGCGTCCTGGCCCACCTTCTTTTTCTTCTGCTGTTTCGGCCTGGGCTGCGGTTCGCGCAGGGGCTCGCTCTGCAGGTTGTCGGGCAGGTTGTGGGAGATGTACTCCACCACCTCCATGCGGCCGATCCCCTCGGTGCCGAGGAAGTAGACCGCGTGGGAGTCGGGCTCGGTGAAGATGGAGACCAGCACGTCGCCGGTATCCACCTTT
>JALSNC010000064.1 GCA_026987195.1 Desulfobulbaceae bacterium
GGACCACGATACCCTCGGCCCCGGCCAGTTCGCAGATACCGGCGGCCAGGACCGGATCGGGCTCGGCAATACCCCGGGCCTCCCTGATGGTGGCGATATGATCGACGTTGACGGCAAGATGTGGCATGGTTTTTCTCCCTGAAGGTTCGGTGCTGGCAAGCTCCCTGAAGAGCTGCTTTTCCTGTTGCTGCATCCGCCGGGCCTCCTCTTCGGAACGCTCATGGTCCATGCCCAGCAGGTGGAGGAGACCGTGGATGATCAGCTCGGTGAGCCGGTGGTGCAGCGAGACCCCGGCGATTGCCGCCTCCCGGGCCGCGGTATCGACCGAGATCAGGATGTCGCCCAGCTCGGTGCCGGGCAGTCCGCCGGCCGGCAGGGCCATTTCCCGGGCCGCGGGAAAGGAGAGCACGTTGGTGGGGCCCTGCCGGCGGCGGTACATGGCATTGTAGTGGCTGATGTCGGCATCATCCATGAGGATGACACTTGCCGTATCCTCTCCATGGCCAAGGTGCTGCAGCAGCCAGCGGCTGCGCTGGCCGAGCAGGGCCGTGCAGAGAGGATAATCTTGCGCCCCGGGCTGGACAGTCAGGTGGACCGGCATGATTGCGCCTATTTCATTGCCGCCGGCCTGCCGCGCCGTGCGGCCTGTTTTTCGTAGGCCCGGATGATCTCCTGCACCAGGGGGTGGCGGACCACGTCTGACCTGGAGAAGGTGCAGAAACGGATGCCGCGGATGTTCTTCAGGATCCGCTGCGCCTCGATAAGGCCCGAATGGCTGTTGCCGGGCAGGTCGATCTGGGTGACATCGCCGGTGACCACGGCCCTGGAATCAAAGCCGATCCTGGTGAGGAACATCTTCATCTGCTCCCGGGTCGTGTTCTGGGCCTCGTCGAGCAGGACAAAGGCATTGTTGAGGGTCCGGCCGCGCATGAAGGCCAGGGGCGCGATCTCGATGACGCCGCGCTCGATCAGTTCCCGGGTCCGCTCCTGGCCGAGCATGTCGCTCAAGGCATCGGTGAGCGGCCGCAGGTAGGGATCCACCTTCTGGGCCATGTCACCGGGCAGGAAACCCAGTTTCTCGCCTGCCTCCACCGCCGGCCGGGTCAGGATGATGGAACGGACCTGTTCGCTGGCCAGGGCCGAAACCGCCATGGCCACGGCCAGGTAGGTCTTGCCGGTACCGGCCGGGCCGATGCCGAAAACGATGTCATTGTTGCGGATCGCCTCGATATAGTTCTTCTGGTTGACGCTCTTGGGCGAGATCACCCGGTTGCGCGAGGTGATGTAGACCTTGTCGAGGAAGATCTCCTCCAGGCTGGTGCCTGGCGCGGATTCCAGTATCCTGAGGCCGAAGGCGATATCCTGTGTGAAGATCGGATAGCCCCTGTCGATCAGGCCGTAGAGCTGTTCCAGGACCGAGATGGCCAGCTCCACCGCATGGCTGCGGCCGCTCACCTGGACCGAGTTGCCACGGGCATGGATGGAGACACCGGCACTCTGCTCCACCGCCTGCAGATTCCGGTTCAGATCACCGAACAGGATCTGGGCGTTTGCGTTGTCGGCAAAGTCCAGGTCCCGGGTGATCTCCATGTTCAGTGCTGCTGATGTTTTCAACTGTTCTTCTTGGAGTCGCTTGCCTTTTTCAGTTCCTGGTCGATCATCTGCTGGATCGCCTGCTCGCTGCGGTTGGTGACCCGGCGGCCGTTGATGAACAGGGTGGGGGTGCCGGAGACCTCGGCCCTGCGGGCGTCCATCATGTCCCGGGCCAGTTTCTGCCTGGTCTCGGGGCTGTTCATGTCCTTCCTGAACCGGGCCATGTCCAGGCCGATCTGCTGCGCGGCCTGGTCGATCTTTTCCCTGGTCAGCGGTTTGCTGGCAAAGAGGGCGTCATGCATCTGCCAGAATTTCCCCTGGTTCTGGGCCGCGATGGCGGCAAGGGCCGCCGGCTCGGCCATGTTGTGCATGGGCAGGGGCATGTGCTTGAAGACGATCTTCAGGCTGTCCCGGTTGTGGTCCAGCACCTGTTTGAGCAGGGGCAGGGTCTTGCTGCAGTAGGGGCATTGAAAGTCGGAGAAGATCACCATGGTCACCGGCGCATCCGCCTTGCCCATCACCGGGGCGCCACTGATATCTATGGCCTGGATGACGCTTACATCCAGGGCGGTGTAGGTGTTGTCGGCGTCATTGATCAGGTAGAGCATCTCGCCGCGCGGTGCAATGTCGATGGCCGACGTGCTCCTGTCCACCGGGATGCTGCCCAGCAGGGTGCCGTCCTGGGAAAAGACGTGGACCCTGGCGTCGTTGCCGAGAACAAAGACCTTGCGGTTGTCCAGGGACTGGACAAAATCCAGGGGCTTGACGTCGAGTTTCCAGGTCGAGCGCACGGACCAGTTGAGCCTGCCGTCGGTGCCGGCGGATATGGTGGCTGAGGCAGTGGCAGGCAGGAGGAGCAGGGCGCAGATAAAAAGGAGTCTGTTCATGGTTGCAAACCTTTCTGTTGAAATTGTCGGGAGACACGGGCCCCTTCTCCGGAGGCGACGTGCTGTGTTGAACCGGGGGATATCTGTGTCAAAGCCGGGAGTAAACGTGCCGTAAAAGTAGCGGTATTTCAAGCCGGTTGCCGATGACGCTAAACTGTTCCGGCCGGGAAGCTCGGTGATCCGGGAGATGCCGGCAGTCGCGAGAGCGTGCAGATGGCGTGCTGCTGAACTTTTAGCCTGTTCCACGATACTCCCTAGTATAATGATGCGGCAACCGTTTCGCAAGGCGCTCCATAACTTTTCAAGTTTATTAAAAATACGTATTTTTCGCCTCCTGCCTTACTTGACGGCCGTCTGTAAATTGGTTATTTATACATGTTTAACGCGAGAGTGGCGAAACTGGTAGACGCACTGGATTTAGGATCCAGCGCACATTGTGCATGGGGGTTCAACTCCCCCCTCTCGCACCATGTTCCGCATGGACCGCGGCATCCGGTTCTCTTGTGCTTTAGGGTGGGTGCCGCGGTCGGTGCGGCCAGAGGATTGGCTCTGTTGTGCCGGCAATGCCGGGGAAGGAAGGAGACAGAATATGGCCTGCTCGTGGTGAACAGGACGCGAAATATCAACAAAGGAACCACAGTCCATGGATATCGTTGTAGAAAATGTGAGTGAACTGACCAGGAAACTGACCATCACCCTGCCCGGAAAAGAGGTGGGCAAAGCCCTGGACAAGGCCTATAATAAACTGAAAAAGGATGTGAAGCTGAAAGGCTTCCGCCGTGGCAAGGTGCCGCGGGCCGTTCTCGAGAAGAACTACCGGCAGCAGGTCCAGGCCGAGGTGGGCGAGCAACTGGTTCAGGAGACCTATTTCGACGCCGTGGAGGAGAAGGGCCTGGATCCGGTGGTGCATCCCGAGATCACCGAACATCGCTTCAACGACGACGGCACCTTCACCTACGTGGCTGTGGTCGATGTCAAGCCTGTTTTCGAGATCAAGGAGTACAAGGGGCTGGAGATCGAAAAACCGGCCACCGACGTCACCGACGAAGAGGTGAACGAGGAGCTGGAACGACTCAGGCGCCAGCATGCCGTGCTGCGCTCGGCCGGTGATGACCATGCCATTGCGGAGGACGATATCGCCATTGTCGATTTTCAGGGCTTCCACAATGGCAAGCCCATGAAGGAGGTCCGCAACGAGAATTATTCCGTGGATGTGGGATCGGGCCGCCTGGGCAAGGAGTTCGAGGAGAAGCTCATCGGCATGAAGAAGGGAGACAAGACCCTGCACGAGATAGAGTTTCCGCCTGACTACCCCAATCCTCTGCTTGCCGGCAAGACCGTGGAGTTCAAGATCGACATCAAGGATGTCAAGGAGCGGATCAAGCCGGAACTGGACGATGAGTTTGCCCGTGATATCAGCGAGGAGCACGAGAGCCTGGATGACCTGAGGGAGGCGATCCGCAGACAGCTCAAGGAGAAGAAGGAAAAGGCCCTGGAGGGAGACCTTGACGACCGGATCATGCACAGACTGCTGGAACTCAACCAGTTCGAGGTGCCCGAGCGGCTGATCAAGTTCGAGATCCAGGAGATGATCAACCAGACCGAGGAACACCTCAAGCGCGCAGGGCTTACCATGGAGTCCGCCGGTATCAAGGTCGAGGACCTGGTGGAGAAGAACCGCGAGGTCGCCGAGAAGCGGGTCCGGGGTGATTTCCTGCTCAAGAAGGTGGCCGAGCTGGAGGAGATCAAGCTCGTGGACGAGGATCTCGAGCGCGGCTACAAACGCATTGCCGGCGAGTACAACATGACCGTGCCCGAGGTCAAGAGCTACTTCCAGCGGCGCGAGGAGCTGATGCCGTTCATGCAGGAGCTGCTCAACGAGAAGATCCTGCAGTTCCTGCGCGAGCAGGCAAAGATCGTCGAGGTGGCGGCCCCGGAGGAGCAGAAAGAGCAGCAGGAAGCTTGATTTGTTCCCTTTCCGTAACCATCGTATCTGGCAGCACGCCCTCTGCCTGATTTTTTTCGTTTGTCGTTCCCGCTCCTGCGGGCATGAAGGTTTATCCGAAAATGGCTGCCCGCAGTGACAAGGGTGGCAGAATTTTCATAATTGGTTGTGGCTGTGACCTGATATCCTGGTCCGGCCATGCTGGTTTTTCCACTGGAGTGTAGCCGTATGAATCTGGTTCCCATGGTCGTCGAACAGAGTCCGCGCGGTGAGCGGGCCTATGATATCTACTCGCGCCTGCTCAAGGAGCGGATCATTTTTCTGGGCTCCCAGGTGACCGATGACGTTGCCAGCGTGATCATCGCCCAGCTGCTTTTTCTCGAGGCCGATGATCCGGACAAGGACATCACCTTTTACATCAACTCGCCCGGCGGTTCGGTCACCGCGGGCCTGGCCATCTATGACACCATGCAGTATATCCGCTGCGACGTGGCCACTCTCTGCATGGGACAGGCCGCGTCCATGGGCGCGCTGCTGCTTGCCGCCGGAGCCGGGGGCAAGCGGTTCGCCCTGCCCAATTCCCGTATCATGATCCACCAGCCCATGGGTGGTTTCCAGGGGCAGGCCACGGACGTCGATATCCACGCCCGGGAGATCCTGCGTATGCGCAAGGACCTGAACGCCATTCTCGCCCATCATACCGGCAGGACGGTCAAGAAGGTGCAGAACGACACCGAGCGTGACAATTTCATGAGTGCCGAGGAGGCACGCAAATACGGTATTGTCGACAAGGTGCTGACCTGTCGTAAGGAGATGGACAAGGAGAACGAGTCATGAGCGATGATTTTCATGATGAACACGGCATCTCGTGTACCTGCTCATTCTGCGGCAAGAACCAGGATGAGGTGAGCAAGCTGATCGCCGGACCCAATGTCTACATCTGTGACGAGTGTATTGATCTCTGCAACGAGATCGTCATGGATTCCTCGGAACAGGGGGACCGGGAAGGGGGCCAGCGCCGGGTGCTCAAGCCCAAGGAGATCAAGGCCCACCTGGACGAGTACGTGATCGGCCAGGAGTATGCCAAGCGGGTCCTCTCCGTGGCCGTGCACAACCACTACAAGCGCATCGATTCCCAGGCCACGGGCAGCAGCGATGACGTGGAGCTGCAGAAGTCCAATATCATCCTCATCGGCCCCACCGGCAGCGGCAAGACCCTCATGGCCCAGACCCTGGCCCGGATCCTCAATGTTCCCTTCACCATTGCCGATGCCACCACCCTCACCGAGGCGGGCTATGTGGGCGATGACGTGGAGAACATCCTGGTCAACCTGCTCCAGGCCGCTGACTACGATATCGAGCAGGCCGAGCGCGGCATTATCTACATCGACGAGATCGACAAGATCGCCCGCAAGTCCGATTCGGCCTCCCTGACCCGGGATGTTTCCGGCGAGGGCGTGCAGCAGGCCCTGCTCAAGATCATCGAGGGCACCATGGCCTCGGTGCCGCCCAAGGGCGGTCGCAAGCATCCCCAGCAGGAGCTGGTCAGGATCGATACCTCCAATATCCTGTTCATCGTCGGCGGCGCCTTTGTCGGCCTGGACCAGGTGATCAAACGCCGCACCGGCACCAAGGCCATCGGTTTCGGCGCCAAGGTGGTGGGCGAGACCAAGAAGAGCATCGGCGAGATCCTGGCCGGCATCCAGCCCGAGGACCTGCTCAAGTTCGGCCTGATCCCCGAGCTGGTCGGCCGTCTGCCGGTGATTGCCACCATGGAGGAGCTGGTGGAGGACGACCTGATCCGCATCCTCAAGGAACCGAAAAACGCGTTGACCAAGCAGTACAGGAAACTGTTCGAGTTCGAGGGCATCACCCTGCGCTTCACCGAAGGTGCCCTGGAGGCCATTGCCAGGAAGGCCCTGGAGCGCAAGTCCGGAGCGCGCGGTCTGCGCTCGGTCATGGAGGAGGCCATGCTGGATGTGATGTACGAGCTGCCATCGGATGAGAACGCCTCCGAGTGCGTGATCAACGAACAGGTGATCACCGCGGGTGAATATCCTGTCATCCTGTACCACAACACTGAAACCAAGAAGAGCGCCTGACAAGTATATGAGCGAATTGACGGCAGATACATACCCCCTCATGCCCCTGCGGGACATTGTTCTCTTTCCCGGCATGGTGGCGCCGCTGGTGGTGGGACGGAAGAAATCCATCAAGGCCCTGGAAAAGGCGATGGAGGAGCGCGCCCTCATCTTCCTCGTCACCCAGAAGGACTCCAGGGTGGACGATCCTTCCAGGCGGCACCTGTATTCCACGGGGACCCTGGCTGCTGTCATGCAGCTGCTGCGGCTCCCCGACGGTACCATCAAGGCCCTGGTGGAGGGTAAACGGCGGGGCCGCATTGCCGAGATGATCGAGGGCGGATCCTTCTACTCTGTACGGGTGGAGGAGATGGCCGATACCGACACCGAGGGGCCCGAGGCCCAGGCCTACCTTCGGGAGCTGCGCCGCACCTTTGATCAGTACGCGCAGATCAACAAGAAGTTCCCCAAGGAGGTCCTCAAATCGGTGGCTGCCATCGAGGACCCGTCCCGGCTGGTGGATCTCATCACCTCCCACATGCAGCTCAAGACCGACGAGAAGCAGAAGCTGCTCGAGGCCACCTCGGTGCCCAGGCGCATCGAGCTGCTCCTGGAGATCATCTACCGGGAGATCGAGCTGTTCGAGCTGGAAAAGAATATCCACGCCAAGGTCAAGAAGAAGATGGGGACCACCCAGCGCAACTACTACCTTGGCGAGAAGATCCGGGTCATCCAGGACGAGATGGGCCAGGGCGAGGGGGGCAACGACCTCGACGAGCTGGAAAAGGCGATAAAGAAGAAGCATCTGCCCAAAACAGTGCGGGAAAAGGTGCTCAAGGAGTTCAAGAAACTCAAGCAGATGCCGCCCATGTCCGCCGAGACCACGGTGGTGCGCAACTATATCGACACCATCATCACCCTGCCGTGGAAGAAGAAGACCCGCACCAGGATCGATATCGAGCGGGCCGAGCAGGTCCTGGACGAGGACCACTACGGTCTCAGGAAGCCCAAGGAGCGGATCCTCGAGTATCTGGCCGTACAGTCCCAGGTCAAGAAGATCCGCGGGCCCATCATCTGCCTGGTGGGACCGCCAGGCGTGGGCAAGACCTCGGTCTGCAAGTCCATTGCCCGCGCCATGGGCCGCAGGTTCATCCGGCTTTCCCTGGGTGGTGTGCGGGACGAGGCCGAGATCCGTGGTCATCGCCGCACCTACATCGGCGCCATGCCGGGCAAGATCATCCATTCCATGCAGAAGGTGGAGGTGATCAACCCGGTCTTCTGCCTGGACGAGGTCGACAAGATGAGCGTCGACTTCCGCGGTGATCCCTCGGCCGCCCTGCTTGAAGTCCTGGACCCGGAACAGAACTATGCCTTCAATGACCACTACCTGGATCTCGACTATGACCTGTCCGAGGTGTTTTTCATCACCACGGCCAACAACCTGCACGGTATTCCGCTGCCCCTCCAGGACCGGATGGAGATCATCCAGCTCAGCGGCTACACGGAAGAGGAAAAGCTGAAGATCGCCTCCGGCTTTCTCATTCCCAAGCAGCTCGAGGCCAACGGTTTCGGCAGGGAGGACATCCACTTCAGTGACCATGCCATCCTGGAGATCGTACGACGCTACACCCGCGAGGCAGGGGTCCGCAACCTGGAGCGGACCATTGCCGCAGTCTGCCGCAAGGTGGCCAGGGACCGTCTCAAGCGCAAGGAACCGGACCGCAGATACCGGATCTCGCAGCAGTCGGTTGCAAAATACCTGGGGGTGCCCAAGTACCGCTTCGGCCTGGCGGAGAAGAACGACGAGATCGGCCTTTCCACCGGCATGGCCTGGACCGAGGTGGGCGGCGAACTGTTGCAGATCGAGGCCACCATCATGCCCGGTTCCGGCAAGATGATCGTCACCGGCAAGCTTGGTGATGTGATGCAGGAGTCGGCCCAGGCGGCCATGTCCTATGTCCGTTCCCGGGCCATGCGGCTCGGCCTGGAGTCTGATTTCTACCAGAAGATCGATATCCATGTCCATGTTCCGGAGGGGGCCATTCCCAAGGATGGACCGTCGGCCGGTATCACCATTGCCACCAGCATCGTCTCGGCGATCCTGAAACTTCCGGTCAACAGGCAACTGGCCATGACCGGCGAGATCACCCTGCGGGGACGGGTTCTGCCCATCGGCGGACTGACGGAAAAACTGCTGGCCGCAAAACGTGGCAACATCACTCATGTCCTGATACCCTCGGAAAACGAGCGGGACCTGAAGGATGTGCCGCAGAAGATCCGTAACAGTCTGACCATCGAGCTGGTGGAGGACATGGATGAGGTCCTGCAGAGGGCGCTCATCGTCAAGGAGGGAGAGGAGTTGTTCAAGGACGTGCCGCTGGATTCCATTTTCAATGATTTCACGGTATCATCCCACAATACCCCTGCCCAGTGATACCGGTGGCAGGGGAGCTGCGACCCGGTTTTTTTCTGTTGCGGCAGGAGGCTTCCGGTGGTAGCATAATCTGAGGGAAACAGCCACCCTGTCGCACCGGCGGCAGGCGTGGAAAAACTCCACGGAGCAGGGTTCCGCAAGCCGCTTTTTTCCTTGACGGACAAGAGGTATCCTGCTAAATACACCACACATCCTTTGGGGGCGAATAGCTCAGTTGGGAGAGCATCGGCCTTACAAGCCGAGGGTCACAGGTTCGAGCCCTGTTTCGCCCACCAGGATATAACGGGGTCGTAGTTCAGTTGGTTAGAATGCCGGCCTGTCACGCCGGAGGTCGCGAGTTCGAGTCTCGTCGGCCCCGCCAGATTTTGTCATGATTACAGGGATGATAACCCTGGAATCGTTCAACGAGAAAGCCGCCTTGGGAATCCAGATTCCCAAGGCGGCTTTTTGTTTTGCTGTTTATCTCGGGGGCTGAGGTGAATAACAGGTTGTTGAAAGCATCGAGGAGCTCCTTATGGGGTTAGAGTTCCGGTTCTCCGCCTGGAGTAAGGTAAACAGCTCCTGTGATCAGCTCTACCTCGATAGTCAGATTGTTCTCACGGTATCTGAAAGTCGTAATAAAAGAAGGTTGTGCAGATTCCCACCGCCCCCATCAGCAGGAAGGTGATCAGGAGCTGACGGAAAAGCTGGCGGTGTCCCATGACCAAGACCAGCAGCAGTTTGACAAAGGTGTTGGAAAGGGCGCCCAGGACCAGGTTGAAACTGGCCCAGTCCAGGCTGATGAGGCCGGCCTTGTTGGCATTGCTCAGGGAAAAGGCGATGGCGTCCGCATCGACCAGGCCGCTGAGTATCGCCATCACCGGCAGCCAGCGGTTGCCGAGATAGGTGGTGGCCAGGCGGGTGAGCATCAGGATGCTGCTGAAAACGAGACCAAAGGTGATGGCCGACTTGAGGCAGAAGGGGTTTTCGAGCTGCATGGTTGTTCGTCCCTTTGCCCGCTCCCTGCTTGAGCGGATATGGAGGAAGAACGCCAGCAGGATGCCGGTGCCGCCCATGGCCATCAGCGGCACCAGGGAGTTTCTCATCAGTGGCTGGTTGACAATGGCGATCTCCAGCAGCAGACGGGGGAACATGATGGACGAGGCCAGCAGAATGGCCACGGCAAACCCCCTGTTCAGGGCCGGGGTCTCCAGGCTGCGGCGGGCAAAGGCCACCGTGGTGACGGTGGAGGAGGCCAGGCCGCCGATCAGGCCGGTCAGGCCGGTGCCGGTGCCGGGGCCCAGGACCTTGATCAGGACGTAGCCCACCAGCGAGATCAGGGAGACGAGGACCACGATCAGCCAGATCCGGTAGGGGTTGAGGGCCTCCAGCATGGTGTGGAGCCAGGGGAGGTCGAGTCCGGCCGGCAGGTAGGAGGCCAGGGTCTGGTTGGGCAGCACCGGCAGGATGATGAAGGTGATGACCAGGAACTTGAGCGCCGCCTGGAGCTCGAAGCTGTGGATCGAATCGGTGATGGTGCGGATCGCCTTTTTCTGGGACAGGATGGCCAGGGTGGTGATGGCCAGGGCAATGGCGATCTCCGGCGCACCCAGGATCACGAGAACGCCGAGGAAAAAGGTGAAGAGGGCCGAGACCTCGGTGGTGATGCCGGAATCATGCTGCCGGTCTGTCCAGTAACCGGCCAGGAGCAGGGCCAGGGCGCCGGCGAATCCGGCCAGGATCAGCCAGGAGTTGTCGAACCGGGTGGCCACGAAGGCGCTGACCGCGCCGATCAGGGAAAAGAGTATGAAGTCCCTGGTGCCCGCATGCGGGTTCTCGGACCCGGCCATGGCCCGCTCCAGGCCAATGGCAAAGCCGATCAGGCCGGCAAGACCGAACTGCATGAACTGCTGAAGAAGAACGTCCTGCATGGGGTGCTGTCCTCCCGGGTTGTCACCGTATGTGCCCGGCCAGGCGGGCAATATCTGTTCGCATGGCATCGGCCACTCTGGCAAACCGCATCGCAGCGGCAGGATGGTAGGTAATGAAAAAGGTCCGGCCACCCTGCCTGCGGAAACGGCCATGATGGTCGGCCAGCCGGAGCGGGCGGCAGAGCAGGGCACGGACCGCGGTGCGGCCGCAGAGCACGGTCACCTCCGGGTTGATGAGCCGGAGCTGCGGCATGAGCCAGGCTGCGGTACACGTTTCCAGCTCCACCCTGTGCGGGGTCCGGTTGCCGGGCGGGCGGCACTTGACACAACTGGTCAGGAACATTTCGTCGCGCCGCAGGCCCTGGCCGGCAAGCAGTCGGTCCAGGAAACGACCCGCCGGGCCGACAAAGGGCCGGCCCGTCCTGTCTTCCCGGGCCCCGGGTGCCTCGCCGACAAGAACGATCCGGGCATCGGCCGGTCCTTCCCCGGGTACGGGCCGTGTCCGGTGGCGGGCAAGGTCGCACTGTCGACATCCGTCGATGGCTGCCGCCAGTGCGTGCAGCCCTGCCTGCCGGTGGTCCATTTCCCTCTCCTTGGCCTTCATCGTCGTCCGCCGAAGCATGCTGTGCTGCCTGCCGTGGGCCCGTATTATGATGAAAACCGGGGAAAGAGAAAAAATCAATTGGAAAAACCAGGGAATTTCCTTTATTGATAGGTCCGGAAGGTGGCCCGATGTGCCACCGGATCGACCCCGTTTTCTCCAATCTGCCCGGCCGGGGGATGTTTATTTTATTTTTTTATATGGGCCGGACGACAAGACGAAAAAAGGAACTCCCGTGGAAAAGATACTGATCACCGGCGCGGCCGGTTTCATCGGCCATGCCCTGTCCAGACGCCTTCTGGAAGAAGGCCGTACCGTTGTCGGCCTGGACAATCTCAATGACTACTATGATCCGGAACTCAAGCGGGCCCGCCTGGCCCGGCTCACCCCCTATCCGCAGTTTGTCCATGCCGGTTTCGACATGGCGGACCGGGAGCAGGTGGCGGCCCTCTTTGCTGAACACCGGTTCGACGGTGTGGTCAATCTCGCAGCCCAGGCAGGGGTGCGCTACTCCCTGGTCAACCCTCATTCCTACGTGGACACCAACCTGGTGGGATTTGTCAATATCCTGGAGGGGTGCCGCCACAACGAGGTCAAGCACCTGGTCTATGCCTCGTCCAGCTCGGTCTATGGCGCCAACACGAAGATGCCCTTCACCGTGCATCACAACGTTGACCACCCGGTATCCCTGTACGCCGCCTCAAAGAAGGCGGGCGAGCTGATGGCCCACTCCTACAGTCATCTCTACGGCCTGCCCACCACCGGCCTGCGGTTTTTCACCGTCTATGGCCCATGGGGACGGCCGGACATGGCCCTGTTTCTGTTCACCAAGGCGATTCTTGAAGACCGGCCTATAGATGTCTTCAATAACGGCAACATGGAGCGTGACTTCACCTATATCGATGACATCGTCGAAGGGGTCGTCCGGATCATCGATCACGTGGCCACGCCCAACCCGGAATGGAGTGGCGATGATCCTGACCCGGCCACCAGCTACTGTCCCTGGCGGGTCTACAACATCGGCAACAATGCCAAGGAAAAGCTGATGCGCTATATCGAGGTACTGGAGGAGTGCCTGGGAAAAAAGGCAAAGAAGAATTTCCTGCCCATGCAGGCCGGAGACGTGCCGGCAACCTATGCCAACGTGGACGACCTGGTGCGGGAGATCGGGTTCAAGCCCGATACGCCCATCGAGGTCGGGATCCGCAACTTCGTTGACTGGTACCGGGAGTATTACAGGGTCTGACGCGGCAGTCGCGCTGACCTTGTTCCCGGGAGGAGGTGCGGCAGGCCGGTTCAGGCAGGTCGTCATTGCTTGATCAAAGGCAATGCGAGCAATACCGGTTGCTGTCCTCCGGCTTCAGGTTCCTGAACAAGGTGGCGGGTTTCCCGCCACCTTTTCCTGTTCCGTTCCCTATTGCTTCTGCTTCAGCACTTCGAGGGCGCCGTTGATGATGCCGGCAGTGTCGATGCCGGCGTTTTTCCAGAGGATCTGCTGGGTGGCGTGTTCGATGAAGGTGTTGCCGTAACCCAGCAGTCGGACCGGGATGTTGATGTGCAGCTCGATCAGCATCTGCAGTACCGCACTGCCGAACCCACCCTTTTTGACATTGTCCTCGATGGTGACCACCGCACCGGTCTGTTCCGCCATGGTGCCGATCAGTTCGTTGTCCAGGGGCTTGATGAAGCGGGGATTGATCACCGTCGCCTCGATCCCCAGTTTGGCCAGTCCCTCGGCAGCCTCCAGGGCGGGATAGACCCTGTTGCCGATGGGCAGGAGGAGGAGATCGCCCCCTTCGCGCAGCAGCTCACCCTGGCCGATGGGCAGGGTTCTGAACGAGGTGTCCAGCTCCACACCCTCGCCGGTGCCGCGCGGGTAGCGGACCGCCACCGGATGGCCGTGGTTGACCGCGGTGTAGAGCATGTGCTGGAGTTCGTTCTCGTCCTTGGGCGCCATTACGGTCAGGTTGGGGATGAAGCGGAGAAAGGAGAGATCAAAGACTCCGTGATGGGTGGGACCGTCATCGCCGACCACGCCGGCCCTGTCCAGGGCCAGGGTCACGGGCAGATCGGGCAGGCAGACGTCATGGATGATCTGGTCCAGGGCCCGCTGCATGAAGGTCGAGTAGACCGCCACCACGGGCCGTATTCCCTCCATGGCCAGGCCGGCGGCAAAGGTCACGGCGTGCTGTTCGGCAATGCCCACATCGAAGAACCGGTCGGGAAATCGGCGGCTGAACGTGACCAGGCCGGTTCCGGCGGGCATGGCGGCGGTGATGGCGGTGACCCGGTCGTCCTGTTCGGCCAGCCGGCAGACCGTGTCGCCGAAGACCGAGGTATAGGAGGCGCCGGCGGCTTTACCCCTGGGTTTGCCGGTGGCAATGTCAAAGGGACCGACACCGTGATAGTCACCGGGGCTGGTCTCCGCAGGTTCATAGCCCTTGCCTTTGGTGGTCAGCACATGGACCAGGACCGGGCCGTGGCTGTGATCGCGGACGTTCTGCAGGGTCTCGATCAGGTCCTCCAGCTCGTGGCCGCGGATGGGGCCGATGTATTCGAATTTCAGGGCCTCGAAGAGCATGCCCGGCGTGAAGAACCCCTTGAGGCTCTCCTCGCTCTTGCGCAGCACGGTGAGGATGTTCTCGCCCACCGAGGAAAGGGACTTGAGCCGTTCCTCCACGTGTTCCTTCATCCGGCGGATGGTCCTGCCGGTCAGCTTCTTGCTGAGAAAACTCGACAGGGCACCGACATTGGGCGAGATGGACATCTCGTTGTCGTTGAGGATGACGATCAGGTTCTTGTCCATGTCCCCGGCCTGGTTCAGCCCCTCGAAGGCCAGACCGGCGGTCATGGAGCCGTCGCCGATGATGGCGATCACCTTGGCGTCATCCTTTTTCAGGTCCTTGGCCGTGGCCAGACCGAGGCCGTAGGAGATGGAGGTGGAGCTGTGGCCGGTCTCCACCACGTCATATTCGCTCTCCGAGCGCTTGGGAAAGCCGCTGATACCCTGGTACTGGCGCAGGGTATGGAACCGGTCCCTCCGGCCGGTGAGCAGTTTGTGGGCATAGGCCTGGTGGCCGACATCCCAGACCAGCTTGTCGCGGGGGGTGTCGAACACGTAGTGGAGGGCGATGGTCAGTTCCACCACCCCGAGGCAGGGCGCCAGGTGGCCACCGGTCTCGGCGACCGTGGAGATGATCTTTTCCCTGATCTCGGCGGCCAGGGTTTCGAGCTGTTCGGGATCGAGTTTCCGCAGGTCCTCGGGCGAGTCGACCTGCTCCAGCAGGTTGGTTGGCCGGTCTGCGGGCGCGTTCATCATGAGCATGGTTATCTTTTTCTCTCCACAATGTAGGTGGCAAGGGCGCGCAGCGGTTCTGCGCTCTCCCCGAAGGATTCCAGGGCCCGGTGCGCCTCGGCAACGGCATCTGCGGCCATGGTCCGTGATTTTTCGAGCCCGAGCAGGGCAGGGTAGGTGGCCTTGCCGGCCTCGGCGTCGCTGCCCGCGGCCTTGCCGAGCTGTTCGGTGGTGGATTCCACGTTGAGCAGATCATCGACGATCTGGAAGGCCAGGCCGATGGCATTGCCATAGCCGGCCAGGGCCCGGAGCTGTGTGGCGTCGGCGCCGGCGGCAATACCGCCCGTTTCCACCGCCGCGGTGATCAGGGCGCCGGTCTTGCTGCGGTGGATGGTCCTGAGCAGGTCGTAGGGTATATCTTTACCTTCGTTGGCCATGTCCAGGCTCTGCCCCCCCACCATGCCGAGGGGCCCGGCGGCCCGGGCAATGGTGTGACAGATCCGCAGCCTGGCCTCTGCCGGTGTGGCGGCAAAGGCCGGATCACTCAGCAGCTCAAAGGCAAAGGTCAGCAGGCCGTCGCCGGCGAGAATCGCCTCGGCCTCGCCAAAGACCTTGTGGTTGGTGGGCCTGCCCCGGCGCAGGTCATCATTGTCCATGGCCGGCAGGTCGTCATGGATCAGGGAATAGGTATGGATACATTCCATGGCGCAGGCCACGGGCATGACCTGCCCGTCCAGGGACGCATCTCCAATGACGGCGCGGGAAGCTGCCAGGCAGAGGATGGGGCGCACCCGTTTGCCACCGACAAAGAGGCTGTAGCGCATGGCCTCCACCAGGCGGCTGAAGTCGCCTTCGGCCGGCAGCATGAACCGGCCGAGATATTCCTCCACCAGCCGGCGCTGCTCCTCAAGATAGGGTTTGATCTCCACGGTCTTCCTCGTCAAAAGGGACAGGTTCCAGGTGGCCGCTTTTTTCGAGCAGCAGATCGACACGGCTGCGGGCCTCCTCCAGCCTGGCACCGCAGAAGCGGACCAGCTCAATGCCCTCCTCGAATTTTTTCAGACTTTTCTCCAGGCTCAGTTCACCCTGTTCCAGCTCGGTGGTGATCTGCTCCAGGCGGGAGAGGGCGCTTTCAAAGGTTTTTTTCGCCATGACCGTTGTTTCGGTAAGGATGCGGTGTTGCAGCGCGGCAGATTCGGGTTTACAATGCCGTGCAAAGGCACACTGTACAGATGGAATCTTTTATAATAAACATTCCCTGCAATGCTTTCAACTCCTGTTTCGTAATGACCGGCCATATCGATAAATTTGCCTCCTGGCTGCTGGTGGAGAAGGGATATTCCTCGCACACGGTTGATGCATATCTTCGTGATGTCAGGGAGTTTTATCGTGCAGCCGGTCAGCCGGCCGATCCCGGTGGCCTCGGCGCTGACCAGGTGCGCGCCTTTGTCGCCGCTCTTTATGGCACGAATTCGGCGGCCTCCGTGGCGCGGAAACTGTCCGCACTGCGAACCTTTTTCAGGTTTCTTGTCCGGGAGAACCTGCTGGAGCGGGATCCACTGGCCGGTATAGCCAACCCCAGGCTGGCGAGGTATATTCCCGCCTTTCTCACCGTGGACGAGGTCTTTGCCCTGCTGGAGGAGCCTGTTCCGGCCAGAGATACCTTTGCCCTCCGTGATCGCGCCCTCATGGAACTGATCTACTCCACCGGCATGCGTGTGTCGGAACTGGTTTCCAGGAACATGGAGGACCTTGATTTTACCGGGGGCATGGTTAGAGTGAGGGGCAAGGGCAACCGGGAGCGGATCGTGCCCTTCGGCCGCGCGGCCGCTGCCGCCCTGGAGACCTATTTCCCGCAACGGCAGCAATTGATCCGTGAACGGGTGTGCCGCGGTCATGTGGCCGAGCGCAGCGCCCTGTTCCTCAACAGTCGCGGCAGCCGCCTCAGTGCGCGCAGCGTCGAGCGGCTCGTCCGGATGTACGGCGAGCGTGCCGGCATCGCCACCGTGGTGACGCCCCATGCCCTGCGCCACTCCTTTGCCACCCACCTGCTGGAGATGGGGGCGGACCTGCGCGTGGTCCAGGAACTGCTCGGCCACGCGAGCCTGTCCACTACGCAGAAGTACACCCACGTCAACATGGATCACCTGACCCGGGTCTACGACAGGGCCCATCCCCAGGCACAGGGAACAGGGGGCAACTGACAAGGACAGTGCAGCGGGTCGCTGTCTGTTTGATGTTCATTCCATGTTGTTTCAGTATGTGTGGATGAGTGTTTGTCGTTAAAACAGTATGTTGGGGCGTTGCCCTGATGTTCTGGCTTTAATATTTCGTGTATATTTCTGAAACAAGGGATTTTGATGAAAAAAACCAGATCAACCACCATCCTGGCCATCCGGCACCGGGGGCAGGTGGTCGTTGCCGGTGACGGCCAGGTCAGCCTCGGCGCCACGGTCATCAAGCATCGGGCCCGCAAGGTGCGCCGTCTGTACCACGACAAGGTGATCACCGGTTTCGCCGGTTCCACTGCAGATGCCTTTACCCTCTACGACAAGCTGGAACAGAAGCTCGAGCAGTACAACGGCAACCTGATGCGCTCCG
>JALSNC010000065.1 GCA_026987195.1 Desulfobulbaceae bacterium
TCCCATGTGGACACCTATGTGCTCAACTCCATGCTCCTGGCCGGGATCTTCCTGGTCTCCCTGGTCCTGTCCGGCATGCTTCTCTACAACCGCAGAAAGGCCAGGCAGGAGCGCATTCTCCTCGAGCAGCGTTCCCGGCAGATACTCAAGGAGGCCAATGAACAGCTCGAGATCAAGGTACGGCAGCGCACCCGTGAGCTGACCATGATCAACAGGCGGCTGCAGGAGGAGATAGAAGAGCACAAACGCACGGAACAGGAACTGCGCGCCACCCAGGACGAGCTGGTCCAGGCGGGCAAGCTCGCCGCCATCGGCCAGATGGCGGCCGGCATCACCCACGAGATCAGTCAACCCCTGTCGGCGATCCGTATCTATGCCGAGAACGCCTGCATTTTCCTCGACCAGGATCAGCCCGAGGAGACCAGGGCCAACCTGGTGGACATAACCCAGGTCATCGGCAAGATGTCTGAAATCACCTCGCACCTGAAGACCTTTGCCCGCAAATCCCACGATCCGCCGCGACCGGTGCCCCTGGCAGGACCGGTCAACAGTGCCCTGACCCTGCTGGGTCTGCGCCTCCGCAAGCATACCATCCACCTGACTGTCGATATCGCCGATGACAACCTTCAGGTGGTCGCCGACCCCATCCGGCTGGAACAGGTTCTGGTCAACGTCATCGGCAATGCCATCGATGCCGTGACAGGAAGGGAAAAACGGGAGATCTCCATCCGGGCAGCGACGGACAGCGGCAAGGACGTGGTGCGGATCACCGTGGTTGACTCCGGCCCGGGAATAGATCACAATCACCTGGAGAGATTGTTCGACCCATTCTTTACCACCAAGGAAGAGGGCAAGGGACTGGGGCTGGGGCTGTCGCTCTCCCGGGCCATCATCCGGGAGTTCGGCGGCTCGATCCGGGCGGAAAACCCTCCCGGAGGCGGCACCGCCATGCATATCGAGCTGCGGGCCGCCGGCCTGGAACAGGAGTTGTAGCAGATGAACGGCAAGGGGCAGATCGTTGTCATCGACAACGACGAACACGTATGCAAGGCGGCCGGTCAGGCCCTGATGCTGGCAGGCTATGATGTCCGTTGCCACAACGACGGCAGGGAGGCACTGGAGGATCTTTCCCTGCAATGGCCGGACACCGTGGTCTGTGACGTCAAGATGCCGGACGTGGACGGATTTGACGTGCTCCAGCATGTGGTGGAAATCGATCCGGACCTGCCGGTGATACTGATCACCGGGCATGGCGATGTCAGCATGGCGGTGCGGGCCATGCGGGAGGGAGCCTATGATTTCATCGAAAAGCCCCTCTCCTCGGCACGGCTCACCGATGTGGTGGGCCGGGCGGTGGAAAAACGGCGCCTGGTCATGGACAACCGGAGCCTGCTGGCCGAGATCCGGCGCAAGGACAACCTGGAATCGCTCATCATCGGCCGCAGCAGGCCCATTATCCAGCTTCGCGAGGCCATTCTCAATGTAGCGGACACGGATGCCGATGTCCTGGTGATCGGTGAAACCGGCACGGGCAAGGAGCTGGTGGCCCGATGCCTGCACGAACAGAGCAGACGGCAGCAGGGCCGTTTCATCGCGGTCAACTGCGGTGCCCTGCCCGAGGCGATCATTGAAAACGAGCTGTTCGGGCACGAGCCAGGCGCCTTTACCGGCGCGGACCGGGTGCATGTGGGGAAGTTCGAGCAGGCCTCCGGGGGAACGCTGTTCCTCGATGAAATCGAAAGCATGCCCCTCGCCCTGCAGGTCCGTCTGCTGCGGGTCCTGCAGGAACGCTCCATCGAACGACTCGGCGGCCGGGAGAGCATTGCCCTCGACCTGCGGGTCATTGCCGCCTCCAAGCAGGACCTGCTCGCCCTGAGTGAACAGGGAAAATTCCGTGCCGATCTCTACTACCGGCTCAACGTCATCACCCTGCACAATCCGCCGTTACGCACCAGGATGGAAGATATTCCCATGCTGTTCACCCATTTTCTCCACAAGGCCGCCAAACGACTGGACCGGCGCCCGCCGGAGCTGTCCCCGCCACTGCTGCAGAAACTCATGCGGCACCGCTGGCCCGGCAACGTCCGCGAGCTGCAGAATGCCGCCGAACGTATGGCCCTGGGCCTGGGCCAGAACTGCGCGGTACTCGGACCCGATGACGAAGGGGAGACAAAGCAGCCGCTGACCGCCCAGCTCGCAGCCTTTGAAAAGTGCATCCTTGAACAGGAACTCCTGGCCAATCGCGGCAGGATCAGCAAAACCTGCCAGACCCTCCAGCTTCCGAGGAAAACTCTCTATTACAAGCTGAAAAAATATGGCATCAACCGCCGGGACTTCCAATGACCCACGACAAAGTGCGCAACTTTTTCCCCATCTTGACGGTCACGCCGGGTCAAAACTGACCCATTTTTGCCGGCGACCCACTATCCCACGTCCCGCGCCAACACGGTCGACCCTGCGCTAACAGACCGGCCCGGCTCCCGATACCGCAGTGCCGGGAGAGACCTTCGTGGCAATGCCCCTGTAATTCCGGCCTGATCCTGACCGGTTCCGGCATTCCTTCCCTGGCGGACTCATCCCGTCCTCGCCGATGGACCCGACCCGTTGCCGCCACCCTCCGGGCTGGACCCGATCTTGCTATTTCCTCCTGTATCACCGTCCCTGTTCCCGCTGTTGGCTCCCTGACATCTCCGGGGAGGCCAATGCGCTGTCTTCTCTTTCTAACCCAATGAACCAACAGGAGGAGTTATGAAGTATCCAGGTCTGCAGACGGCAGGGAGCCTGATGGCGGCAATCTTCGCCGTCCTCATGCTCGCCACGCTCTCTTTTGCCCAAAGTCCCGATTCCGCCTCACCCACGCTGAGGCGGGTCTACGCGGACAAGGTGCTGCGGGTCGGCGTCAATCCGCTGTTCAAGCCCTTTTCCTTTGCAAAGGACGGCAAACGCACCGGCGTGGATGTCGAGATCGCCAACCTGCTGGCGAAAAAACTCGGGGTCCGGGCGGAAATCATCGTGCCCAGGTCCTTTTCCGAACTGATCCCCATGCTGCAGGCGGACAGGATCGACATCATCATCGCCGGGATGAGCATCACCTTTGACCGGGCAAAACTGGTGGATTTCTCCACTCCCTACTTTGAAACGGGCCTCTCCATCCTGCTCAACAAGACCAGGGCCGCACGCCTGGGCATCTCCGGCGTGCCGAACTACACGGCCATGGTCAGGGAACTGGCCGGCAACGGCAAGGCCGATCAGCTCGTCATCGCCGTGACCGAGGGCAAGGCACCCCAGCGCATCGTGCCCCGTTTTTTCCCCAAGGCCACCATCAAGGCCTTTCCCAGCAATGAGGCCGCGGCCCAGGCAACCCTGGAAGGCAAGGCCGACCTCATGGTCCATGATGAGATCTTTCTCAAGGTCTGGCTGAAAGAACATGCCAAAGAGGCCCGGTTCCGTCTCGCCGTACTCGATCCCCCCTTCAAGCCGGACTACTACGGGATGGCCATCCGCAAGGGCAACCAGGAATTTCTCAACATGCTCGCCGTGTTCAACATGGAGCTGCAGGCCAACGGGTATGTGGGACAGTTCATGAATCACTATCTGCCGGTCACCACACGGGTCAGCACCCGCAGCTACAACATCAACGAAGACTATTACGGAGGCGACTGATATGGGGGAGAAAAAAAAGGGTCTTGACCTGCAGTGGAAAATTCTTATCGGTATTGTACTGGGCATCGGCCTGGGTATCGGTATCAACATGGCCATGGGCCCGGGTGTGACCTCGGGACCGGTCTATATCACCAAGATCATCTTCAAGTACGGCGGCGATATCTTCATCCGCCTGCTCAGGATGCTCATTGTCCCCCTGGTCTTCGCCTCCATCTACATGGCGGTGGCCAACCTGGGTGATGTCCGCACCCTGGGCAAGATCGGCGGCCGCACCATCGGGTACTACATGCTCACCACGGCCCTGGCCGTTCTTGCCGGCCTCATCGTGGTCAACCTGATCAACCCCGGCCTGGGCATCGACAAGGAGGCCCTTTCGGCCCTCAACATCGGCACCGAGGTGCCGGCCAAGGTCAGCAGCCAGGGCGTCGGCGAGCGCAGCGCCATCATCATCATCATCGACACCTTCGTCAACATGATCCCCAAGAATGCCGCTGCCGCCTTTGCCAAGGGCAACATCCTGCAGATCATCTTCTTCACCATGTTTCTGGGCATCATGTCGTCGATCGTCGGCCGCGATTCCGAGCCCATGACCAGGGTGATCAATGCCATTGACCGGATCATGCAGAAAGGCGTCATGATGATCATGATCATCTCGCCCTATGCCATCTTCATGCTGGTGGCCGCCATCTTCATGGATCTCGGCTTTCCGGCCCTCAAGGCCCTGGGCAAGTACGCCCTCACCGTCCTGCTGGGCCTGTTCATCCACGGCTTTGTCACCCTGCCCATCCTGGTGCTGGTCTTCGGCAAGTACAACCCCTTCAAACTGCTCAAGGCCCTGTCACCGGCCATGATGACCGCCTGGTCCACGGCCTCCAGTGCCGCCACCCTGCCGATCACCATGAGCAACCTGGAAAAACGGGCCGGCGTCGAGCCGCGCATCGGTAACTTTGTCCTGCCCCTGGGCGCGACCA
>JALSNC010000066.1 GCA_026987195.1 Desulfobulbaceae bacterium
CCCTCCTGGCAGGAGCTCTTCCGGGTCATCCGGCGGCTCCGGCCGGCAGTGCTCAACACCCATTCGTCCGAAGATTCCTGGATGGCAGGCTGCGTGGCCAGGATGTGCGGGGTACCGCTGGTGGCCCGCACCCGTCACGTCCTGGCGCCGATCTCCTCGTCACTGAGTTACAACCTGTTTCCCAGGGTGATCTTTGCCTGCAGTTGTGCCATCCGCGATCAGCTCGTGGAACAGGGCGTGGCAAAGGAAAAGATCGTGGTCCAGCCAACGGGCATTGACGGCAGGCGGTTTCGCTACCGCGAGGCGGACCGGCAGGAGATCCGGCGCCGTTACCATATTGGCGACAAGGATATCCTGGTCGGCAATGTCGCCTTCCTGCGCCACTACAAGGGACATGCCTTCATCATCAGGACAGCGGCCGGCATGCCGGACAACTACCGTTTCATGATCGTGGGCGGTGGCCGTGACCAGCCACTGCTGGAGGCGCAGATCCGTGACGCCGGCCTGGCGGACCGTTTCGTGATCACGGGGCACCAGGAAGAGCCGGAACGGTTCTTTTCCGCCTTTGACATCATCTTTTTCTCCTCCTACGAGGCCGAGGGAATCTCCCAGTCCTTTATCCAGGGACTGCTCTATGGTATTCCGCTTCTGGTCTGCCGGATTCCGTCCCTGCTCGAGCCCCTGGAACATGTCCACACCTACGAGCTGATCGACTATGACGACATTGCCGCCAGCCGCCAGGGCCTCAAACGTCTGGCAGCACGGCGGCAGAGGGATGAGGAGGCGATCCAGGACCAGCGCGACGCCATCCTCGCCCGCTACGGCCTGCAGAAGATGGTGGATACCCTGGTCCGGGTCTACAGGAACAGCGGTGTACGGGTAGGTTGACCGATTGCCTGGATTATGGAGACCTTGGAACAGAAGAAACCGCTTCATGGAGCTCGGCCGGTGAAAACGGGTCAGGCCGGTGTCCTTGATCCGATACATACCATGGAGCTGCTGGCCCCGGCCGGCAGTGTCGAGGCCTTTGCGGCGGCCCTGGCCGAGGGTGCGGATGCGGTGTACGTGGGCGCTCCCCGGTTCAGTGCCCGGGCCATGGCGAGGGAGGTCTCTCTTGCCGAAATCGGCGCCATGATCCGTCAGGCGCATGGGCAGGGGAAGAAGCTCTATATTGCCATGAACAGCCTGGTCCGTGAGGACGAGGTCCGGCGGGTGGTGGAGACACTGTCCGTGCTGGCCCGGCTCGGGCCCGATGCGCTCATTATCCAGGACCTGGGTGTGCTGTACCTGGCGCAGCGTTATTTCCCGGGCCTGGCTCTCCATGCCAGTACCCTGATGTCGGTACATAACTCCCTTGCCGCCCGCCATCTGGCCGATCTCGGTTTGCAGCGCGTTGTTCTGGCCCGGGAACTGACCCTGGAGGAGATCGGCAGGATAGGAGAACGCGCCGGTGTTGAACTGGAGATCTTTGTGCATGGCGCCATGTGTTTCAGCTATTCCGGTCTGTGTCTTTTCTCCAGCCTGCATGGCGGGCGGTCGAGTCTCCGGGGCCAGTGCGTGCAGCCGTGCCGTCGGCGGTATTCCTGGCAGAAGGGCGGGGGCAGGTCCGGCAGGGGGCGGGCCGGCAGAAGCGGAAAAGGCGGCTATTTCTTTTCCATGAACGATCTGAGCGGGATCGACCTGCTGCCGGAGATACGGCAGACCGGGGTGGTGAGCCTCAAGATCGAGGGGCGGCTGAAGTCGGTGGAGTATGTACGCAAGACGGTTCGTGCCTACCGGCTGGTCCTGGACAGCCTGGATTTGTCCGGCAGGCAGCGGCAGGAGATCCTGGATCGGGCGAACCGGCTCCTTGATGAGGCCATGGGGCGCAGGAGGTCGACAGGTTATTTCCTGGATGCCAGACCGAAGCAGGCTGTGAGCCCCGCAATCTCCGGCAATACCGGTACCATGATTGGGCGGGTCGACCGGATGGAGAGACGTCGGGGAAGGGCCTTCCTCCAGGTCCGGTTACGTGGGGATCTTGCGGTCGGCGACCGTTTGCGGCTGCACGATGAGCAGACTGGCGAGCGCCAGGCCTTCACCCTGCGTACCCTCCAGGTCGGCGGCAGGAGTGTCGGCAGGGCAGGGGCAGGGCAGACGGTGCGGATCCCGGTCCCGGCAGATGCGGGAAGCGGTGGTCGGGGTGCGTTTCGGGGGGTACTGTTCCGGGTCGATGTCGGAGCCGCGGAAAAGAGAGGGGGAACAGGACGAAAGCGGGCCGGTCGGGTGAAGGGATGCAGGGTGGCGCCGGATCGGGCAGAGGTGGAGGCGGTTCTGGACGACATGCAGTGGCGGCAGGGTGGTGTCGTATCAGGACAGAGGCGGCCCGGTGGGCGCCAGGGCCGGGGCGGGAAAAAAGAGGGCCGTCGTGTTCAGCAGGTCGAGTGGTGGGTACGGCTACGATCTCTCCGCTCCGCACCTCGGAGGTTTCCGGTGCGGCCGGCCAGGATCCTCGTGCCACTGGACCGGGACAACATGGCCGAGATCAGGAAGGGGCATGGCCGCTGGTCGGGTGGAGGGGACCGGCTGGTCTGGTGCCTGCCACCGGTGATCCAGGAGGCGGCCCTCAACTGGTTCCGCGAACAGATCGATTTTCTGCGCAGGGCCGGTTTCACGGATTTCCAGCTTGCCCATATCTCGCAGCAGCGGTTTTTTTCGTCTGGCAGTGGGCAGGGGGACGGAGGTGGGCAGGTCCGGCTTTATGGTGACTACAGGTTCAACCTCCTCAACAGCGTTTCCCTGGGTGCCTGCCGCCGGCTGGGCCTGGCCGGGATACAGTTCTCCCTGGAGACGGATCGTGGCAACCTGGAGGTGGCCCTGGCGGCTTTCAGGGCCGCCGTCGGCAGTGAGCGACGGGACAGGCCTGGCCAGGGGATGAAGGTCGGACTGCTTGTCTATGGCCGGCCGCCCCTGTTCACTGCCCGCCTGGAGGCGGACCATTTCCGGTATCATCAGCCCGTAGCCAGTCCCCGGGGAGAACGGTTTGTGCTGGAGCAAGAGCAGGGGGTGACCCTTGTCCGGGCCAGCCAGCCCTTTTCTCTGCTTCAGTACCGCGACGAGCTGCTGCGGGCCGGGGTGGATTACCTGGTCCTGGATCTAAGTGGTGGCTTTCTGCAGCGGGAAGTGGAACTTCTTTCCATTCTCCTGCGGGGCAATGGCCGTCAGCCCCCGGTTATGACCGGCAATTACGGCGGTAGTCTGGTCTAGCCGGAAAGCCCTTTTGCAGGCAGCCCTGGCGGGAATACAGGAAATGTAGTAAAGACAGGCCTGACTGTCTGCGTACCCTTGGCTCCTGCCGGTTTTTTGTAATAGTTCACTGCTATCAGCAACTACCTGAACATAACGACACCTTTGGTAAAAGTTCAGCAGTGCGTCAGCTGTGCGTGGTCGCGGCTGGCCGTCTATAGTACAGCTATGCGGTCAGCCGCGAGCATGTGCAGATGGCGTGCTGCTGAACTTTTATCTGATTTCTGATGATGACGAACAGGGAAATCATCTCCCGCCTCTATGGCGTTCTCTCCCCCTACATGGGCAAACTGGTCATTGCCATGGTGGGCATGGTGGTGGTGGCCGGTTTCAATGCCGCCCAGGCTTACATGGTCAAACCGCTGCTGGACGAGATCTTCGTCAACAAGGACGCTCGTCTTCTCAACCTGCTGCCGCTGGCCCTGCTGTTGCTCTTCCTGGTCAAGGGCGTGTTTTATTTCATCTACTCCTATCTCCTGGAATGGGTGGGCCAGTGCGTGATCCGCGACCTGCGTAACCGCATCTATTTTCACCTCAATGAACTGGACCTGGGATTTTTCCAGAAAAATCCCACCGGCGAACTGATCTCGCGGATCATCAACGATGTCACCCTGCTCCAGGGCGCGGTCTCCCACGCCCTCATCCGGATCCTGCGAGATTTTTTCTCAGTGATCAGCCTGCTTGGCGTGATCTTTTACATGGACTGGCGGCTGGCGCTGATGTCACTTGTCTTCCTGCCCATGGCCAGTGTGCCCATCGTCGTGTTCGGCAAGAAGTTTCGCCGGATCTCCAACAGCTACCAGCAGAATGTCGGCCAGGCCACCAACATCCTGCACGAGACCATCGGCGGCGCCCGCATCGTCAAGGCCTTCTGCATGGAGGAGTTCGAGAAGAAGCGGTTTGCCGCCAAGATGCAGGATCTGTTCGACATCCTGATGCGGGATACGCACTACCGCTGTCTTTCCCATCCCATGATCGAGTTCCTGGGCGGGGTGGGCATGGCGCTCATCATCTGGTTCGGTGGTGTCCAGGTCCTCGAGGGCAACTCGACCCCGGGTACCTTCATGTCCTTTCTCACCGCCCTGGTCATGCTCTATGAGCCCATCAAAGGGGTGAGCAAGATCAATTCCACCATCCAGCAGGGCATGGCCTCGGCGAGCCGTGTTTTCGCGCTCCTCGATGTGCGGCCCAGGGTGGAGGAACGGGATGATGCAACGGCACTGCCGCCCTTTTCCCGGGCCATCGAGTTCAGGAAGGTCGGTTTCGCGTATGACCCCGGACAGCCGGTGCTCAGGGAGATCGATCTGGCCATCCGCCGCGGCGAGGTCCTGGCCATTGTCGGCCCAAGTGGCGGCGGCAAGAGCACGCTCGCCAACCTCATCCCCCGTTTTTACGATGTCAGCTCGGGCAGCCTCTGTATCGACGGCCACGATATCCGCAGGGTGACCCTCCATTCCCTGCGCGGCCAGATTGCTCTTGTGACCCAGCAGACCATTTTGTTCAACGATACGGTCCGCAACAACATCGCCTACGGCCGTCCGGACTGTCCCATGGAGGATATCGTCAGGGCGGCGCGGGCCGCGTATGCCATCGACTTTATCAATGAGCTGCCCGAGGGATTCGAGACCCTGGTGGGCGAGTCCGGGACCCGGCTTTCCGGCGGCCAGCAGCAGCGGATCTCCATTGCCCGCGCCCTGCTCAAGGACGCGCCGATTCTGATCCTGGACGAGGCCACATCGGCCCTGGACACGGAGTCCGAACATCAGGTACAGCAGGCCCTGGAGAACCTGATGAAGAACCGGACCACCATTGTCATCGCCCATCGGCTCTCCACCATCAAGAAGGCGGACCGCATCGTGGTGATGAAGGACGGCCGCCTTGTGGAGGAGGGGAACCATGAAGAACTGCTGGCCCGGGACGGTGAATATGCGGCCCTCCACCGGATGCAGTATGATCATTGAGCTTCCGCCTGCCGCGCCCTGACCGTGAAATCTTCCATCATTCAGAAACGCGCCGCTCTGCTCAATGCCTGGCTGCCGGCCCTGCTGGCCTTCAGCCTGCCGCTGTCCACATCCGCGATCTCGGTCACTGCCCTGCTGATCCTGCTCCTCTGGTTCGCGGAGGGTGACCTGGCCGGGAAGTGGCGCGAGATTATCGCCAACCCGGTCTGCCTGGCCCTGGCGGTCTACCTGGGTTTGCATGTGGTGGGCCTGCTGTGGACCGACAACATGGCGGCTGGCCTGGAAATGCTGGAGAAACAGTGGAAACTGGCCCTGCTGCCGGTCTTTCTGACCACGGTTCGTTTCGACCGACGCCGGTTGTATGTCGCTGCCTTTCTCGCCGGCATGGGGGTGGCCGTGCTGCGCACCTACCTGGCCTGGTTCGGCCTCCTCCATTACAAGGACGTCACCACCACCCATCTCACCCACGGCACCTTCCACGTGGTCTACAATCCCCTGCTGGCCCTGGCCATCTACCTGCTGCTGCACGAGATCCTGTGGGGGGCGGCAGAACGGCGCACCCGCATGGCCCTTGCCCTTGCCGGCGTGGTGATGATCGTCGATATGTTCATTACCGAGGGCAGGGCAGGGCAGCTTGTCTTTTTCGTTCTTGTCGGCCTGCTGTTTTTTCAGGCCATGGGGCGGCACCGGCTGCGGGCACTGCTCATAACCTCCGTGACCCTGCCCCTGTTGTTTGCCGGCGCCTATACCTTCAGCCCCACCTTTCACCAGCGGCTTGAGCAGGCACGCAGGGAGATCATTACCTTCAGGACCGATCCCGATACCTCGGTGGGCCTGCGACTGCTCTTCTGGCAGAACTCCCTGCAGATCATCCGTGCGCATCCGCTTGTCGGGGTGGGCACCGGTGACTTCCAGGACGCCTATGCGGCCGTCAACCGGATACGCTCGCCAAAGATGGTGGCCACGGACAACCCGCACAACCAGTATGTTCTGGTCCTGTGCCAGTTCGGTCTTCTGGGACTTGCAAGCCTGCTGACCCTCTTTGGTGTCCAGGTCCGCCAGGCCCTGAGGGTCCGGGACGGCTGGCAGCGGATCAGGCTGGCCTTTCCCCTGTTTTTCCTGACCATCATGCTGGCCGAGTCCTACCTGATCGTCTATGAGACCGGATTTCTGTTTGCGCTTTTTGGCGCAGTGTTCTACAAACTGCCTCCTGCCGGTTCCGGGGCGCGGGCAGATGGGCAGGTGGGGTGACAGGTGCAACCCGTTCTTTCGATCGTCATTGTCAGTTACAACACGGCCGATCTGCTGCCCGGCTGCATCGAGTCACTCCTTGCCCAGGATGCGGGACCGCTGCAGATCCTGGTCGTTGACAATGCCTCAGCGGATGAAAGTGTTGACATTCTGCTCCACCGCTGCTATCGGGATCTTGAACTCATCGTCAACCAGGAGAACATGGGGTTTGCCCGCGCCTGCAACCAGGGGCTGCGGCAGGCCCGTGCCGATCTGGTGTTCTTTCTCAATCCGGACACCATGGTGCAGCCGGGATGCTGCCGGGCGATGCTCGATTTCATGTCTGCCCGGCCGGAGGTCGGCCTGGCCGGTGCCGCGATCCTGGACCAGGATCTGCAGCCTCATCCCTCGGTGGAATACACCTATCCCGGCCACCATTACGTCGAAGACGAGCTGGACGGCCTGGCTGGCGAGATCGCCTGGCTCCTGGGCGCGGCCCTGGTCGGCCGGACCGATCTGCTTCGCAGCCTGGGGGGATTTGACGAGGATTTTTTCCTCTATGGCGAGGATATCGATCTGTGTCTGCGGATGCGGAAGGATGGCCACCCCCTGGCCTATATTCCCCAGGCCCGGGTCGTGCACCTGGAGGGCCAGAGTGAGCGGGGCGCTCCGGCAGAAGACATCCTTGTACGGAAGATCAGGGCCGAACTGCTCTTTTTCGCCCACCACTACAGGCGGCGGACCATCCAGAGGATCGTGCGTGCCCGTCTGCTCCAGGCCGGCTGGCGTCTCCTGACCCTGCGCCTGGCCCTGCTCCTGGCCCGGCCCGGGGAGTCTGTTGAGTATAAACTGGTGAAATACCGAGTTGTCTGGCGTATGTACCTTCGTTGCCTGCGCCGGGATGACTGGCTCGGCACAGAGCAATGAAGGTCGCCATCATCCATAACCAGTTGAGCAGCGGCGGCGGCATGGAGTCCTATATGCTGGCCCTGTTGCGCGGCTTTGCCGCGGCCGGTGACGAGGTTCATGTCCATACCTACGAGGTGGACCGGCGTCTGGCCGGACGATATCCCTGCACCGTGCATCGGCGTAATCCCTTTCTGCTGCCCCGGCGTCTGAAGAAATACTGGTTCCTGCACCACTGCAACAGCCGTTTCGATCCCCGGGCCTACGATCTTTCCCTGAGCCTGACCCGGACCGCCTGCCAGGATATGGCGGTCATCGGCGGTATTCATCCGGCGTCGGTGGCCCGCGCCGGATGGCGCAATCCCTATCGCCGGCTGCACGACCGGGTGGAGAGCGCATTCGAGGCCAGGATGCTGACGCGGGTGCCCTGCATCCTGGCCCATTCCAACTCGATCCGCGAGGATATCCTGCGCTATTACCCGGTTGCCAGGGAAAAGGTCCGCATCGCCTATCCACCGGTGGATACGGAACGATTCCGTGAGATAAAGGGACCGGAACGGGATGCTGTCTGCCGGCGATACGGGATCACGGATCAGGCCCTCACCCTGCTCTTTCCTTCCCTGGGACACCGGCGCAAGGGCCTCCATTCCCTGCTCACTGCCTTTGACCGGCTTGATGCGGATCGCTTCCGCCTCCTGGTTGCCGGGGAGGCGGTCCGTGGTGTGCATCTGCCGGAAAACGTGCGGTACATCGGTTATATCGAGAATCTTTCCTCCCTCTACTCGGCCGTGGATTACGTGGTTCTGCCCTCCAGTTACGAACCCTTTGGCCTGGTGGTGGCCGAGGCCCTGCAGTGTGGCACTCCGGTGCTGATCAGCCGCGGCGTGGGCGCGGCGGAACTGCTGGCAGCGGACGAGGGGGTGGTGGTGGCCGACAACCGGCCCGCAACCCTGGAGGCGGCTATCCGCAGACTGCACAGGATGCGTGTCCGGCCCGAGTTTGCCCGCCGCAACGGTCTGGACATTGGCCAGCATATTGAGATCATCAAGCAGTTCGCCAGGGAGCGGTGCAACAGGTCATGAACCTTGCCGGTAAAAAGATTCTCGTCATCAAGCCCAGCTCCCTGGGCGATATCGTCCATACCCTGCCCGTGGTGCATGCCCTGCGACGGTCGCATCCCGACTGCCGCATCGGCTGGATCGTGCAGCAGGGGTTTGCCGGCCTGCTGGAACAGGACAGGAGCATCGATCGCGTTTATCCCATCGACATCCCCTCGACCAGCGACCCCCGGGCGGGCCGCCTGGCCTACCTGCGGGCCTTCACCGCCACCGTGGCCACCCTGCGGGCCCTGCGCCGCATCTTCCGGCAGGAACGCTATGATCTGATCCTTGATCTTCATGCCTCGTTCCGCAGCGGCCTGCTTGGCATGGCGGCCGGCCGGGGACAACGGATCGGTTTCGCTGATGCCAGGGAGGGCAATACCCTGTTTCAGAACCAGCGGATACCGGTACCGGAGGAGACGGTGCACGCCGTGGACAAGAACCTGCTGTTCTGCCGTCATCTGGGCTGTGCGGTGGCGGGCGAAGATTTTTTCCTTGCCTGCGACGAGGGCCAGCAGGCCAGGGTGGAGAGGTTTCTTGCCGACCAGGACATCGGTGCCGATGATCTCCTGGTCTATGCCGGCCCCACCGCCCGCTGGCAGACCAAGTTCTGGCCGGCCCGCAGATGGGCGCAACTGGCAGACACCCTGGCCGGGGAGGGGGTACGACTGGTATTTGCCGGCAGTAACGCCGATCGCGAGTATATCGCCTCTGTCGGCGCCATGATGCGGACCCCGGTGCTCAATGCCGCCGGCCGCCTGGACCTGGCTGCAGCCGTGGCCCTGATCCGTCGCTGCGCTCTCTATGTGGGGCTGGACACCGGTCCCATGCACATGGCGGCCATGGCCGGCCGGCCGGTGGTGGCCCTGTTCGGCCCCACGCATCCCGAACGGGTCGGGCCCTACGGCGTGGTGCACCGCATCATTCGCGTCGAGACCCTGGACTGCCTCGCCTGCCGGCGGCGTCAGTGTGCCGGCATGCAGTGCATGGAGGGGATCAGGGTGGAAGAGGTCGCGGCCGCTGTACGTGAGCTGCTTGGTCACGGCTCGTAAAAGTTCAGCAGCACGCCATCCGGAGTCTATGCTTACCTGCACGCGGTCGCGGCTGGCCGTATAGCGGGCTGCCGTAACCCCTCACGTGATTGCTAACCATCGGGTTTTCCGTGAACAATGGTGTGAGTGCTCTCAGGGGCCGCAGATTTGTGCAGGCGTGCCTGACGGCCAGCCATGATCACGCACAGCTGACGCACTGCTGAACTTTTACCAAAAGTATCGGTCTGTTTCGGTGGTTGCCGATAGCGGTGAACTGTTACGCTTGCGGATTTCGACACAGAAGGGAGAGAAGCGGTGCATGTCAGCCTGATCATCACCACCTATAACTGGAAGGAGGCCCTGGAGCTTTCCCTGCAGAGCGCCCTGAAGCAGGAGATGCTGCCGCTGGAGATCATCGTTGCCGATGACGGCTCCGGGCCGGATACCGCAGCAGTGGTGGCCGGGGTGGGAAGAGTGGCAGAGATTCCTGTCATCCACAGCTGGCAGGAAGACAAGGGCTTCAGGCTGGCCAGGAGCCGAAACCGGGCCATTGCCAGGGCCCGGGGAGACTACATCGTTCTGGTCGATGGCGATATCCTTCTGGAGCGCCATTTCATCCTTGATCACTGCAGGTTCGCCCACCCCGGTTTTTTCGTCCAGGGTACCCGTGTACTGCTCAACCGGGAACTCTCCGAGGAGATCCTGCGCAGGGGCGGGCTCGGGGCGGGATTCTGTGCCAGCCGGGTGGAAAACCGGAAAAACTGCTACCGTTCCAATCTGCTGGCCCGGCTCTTTTCTTTCCGCAGCCGCCGCATCGGTGGTATCAAGACCTGTAACTTCGCCTTCTGGAAACAGGATGCCATTGCCATCAATGGTTTCAATGAGAAGTTCGTCGGCTGGGGCAGGGAGGACTCCGAGTTCACGGTGCGGCTGCTGAACAACGGCATCAGGCGGCAGAATGTCCGTTTCAATGCCCTTGCTTACCATCTCTGGCATCCCATGAACGACCGTGCCCGCCTGGCGGAAAACGACCGGATCCTGGAGCGGACTATCCGGGAGAAGCGGACCTGGTGTGACAAGGGGATTGATCAGTATCTTGAAGAGAGGCGGGTTGCAGTGCTGCGGGACCGCTGATTACGGGTAGGCGAAGATCGTGGTTCTTCGTAAAAGTATCGGCCTTTTGGGGTGGTTGCCGATAGCGGTGAACTATTAAGGTTCTTCAATTCCGGCTTTGCAGGTAAAGCGCTCTCGGGTTGGCTGTCATGGATATGTTCCTGCAGCAGGAACACGTGGTGGTAACCCCTCACAGGGTTGGCAACTCTGCGGTTTCATGACTTCAGGGCTGTAAGCGCTCACAGGTAGTGCATATTTGGGCAGGCGCGTTTGTTCGCTATAGCCCCTCTATGCGGACAAACGCGACCGTGCAAAGATGCGCCGCCTGTGAGCGCTTACCACGTGGTGTTTTCGCTTCTGAGGACAGGGCAGGGGAGCGGTACGCCCGCTCCCCCCTTGATAACCGTTGTCCCTGACTATGCCGAAAGGCCCAGGCCTTGCCGTTTTTCCGTGATTCGCTTGTCTATGAGTGCTGCAGCCTTGAAGGGGTCGGGCTCGATGACAAAGCAGGCCCCGACCAGCTCGTCGAGCCCTGACAGCGCAAGGTCGGTGACGATCTTTGAGCCGGTGATATTGGGCGGATGGCCCAGGTGGGTGTAGATTCCCGATGCCACGGCATAGGTGCCGATGGCTGCCGCCTTTTCCGAGTACCATTCCGGTGAGGATGCCGCCACCGGCAGGTCGGAGATATCCACGCCGAGTTCGTCGGCCAGCATGCCGCAGAGCTGCAGGATACGGGAGTTGTCGACGCAGCTTCCCATGTGAATGACCGGGGGGATGGCAAGGGCGCCGCAGATCTCCTTGAGACCCTGGCCTGCCTGTTCGATGGCCTCGGGCACCAGCAGGCCGGCCTTGCCGGCGGCAGTGGTCACGCAGCCGGTGGCGATCACCAGGATATCACGCCTGATCAGTTCTTTCGCCAGGTTGACATTGCAGAAATCATGCTTGTATTTCGGGTTGTTGCAGCCGACTATCCCGACCGCTCCCCGTACCCTGCCCGCCTTGATCGCATCGATGAGCGGGGTGAGTGAACCGCCCAGGGCCTCCAGCAGGGCCTCGTTGGAAAAACCGGTGACGATCTCCACCGGTTCGCAGGGAATCCTGACACGGGCCGGGTCGCGCAGGCTGTAGCGTTCAATGGCCATACGTACCACTCTCCTGGCCTGGGCACCGCCGTTGTGCATCTCGAATTTCACATGTTCCGCACCGGTGAACCGTGCCTTGTCCGCCGTGGTCACCATCTTGGTATGATAGCAGTCGCCGACCTGCACCAGGCTCGGCATGATGCACTGGTAATCGACCACGATCACCTCGGCCGCGCCGGTGATGATGGCCAGCTCGGTCATCAGGTGGTTGCCGGCCATGGGAATACCGTGCCGCATCATCAGCTCATTGCCGGTGCAGCAGAGGCCGACCAGGTTGATGCCGGCGGCGCCCTTCTCCTTTGCCAGGGCGATCAGTTCCGGGTCGTTGGCCGCTTCCAGGATCTTTTCGGTGACAATGGGATTGTGGCCATGGACCAGGATGTTCACCTGGTCTTCCCTGAGTACGCCGAGGTTGACCGTGGCCCTGCGCGGGACCGGTGTGCCGAAGAGGATGTCAGAGATCTCGGTGGCGATCATGGAGCCGGCCCAGCCGTCGGCAAGACAGGTTCTGGCCGCGTGCAGCATGGTGTTGGCGGCGTCATTGTCGCAGCCCATGTGGGTGCGGTGCATCATCTCGGCAATCTCCCGGTCCATCCCCCGGGGGGTTATGCCGAGCTTGTCCCAGAGCTTGCGCCGCACTTCCGGCACCCGGCAGATGAAGGAAAGCTCGTTTTTCGTTGTTCCATAGTTTTCAAAGAATTCGGCGGCCAGGTCCCTGGCCACGTCGAGCACCTGCCGGCCCTCGGTTGCAATGCCCAGCTCGGCCGCGATCCGCAGGAGCTTGGCCTCGTCCTTGATGGTGTAGTCCGCGGTTTCACCATGCGCCACCGCGTGCAGGGCCTCGATACAGTCGCGGCCATGATCGGAATGGCCGGCAGACCCTCCGGCGACAAAGCGGCCGAAATTCCGGGCCACGATGACGTCAGCATCAGCTCCGCACACCCCAAGGGGTGCCTTTTTGCTGATCCGGCATGGCCCCATGGTGCAGTTGCGGCAACAGACCCCGGACTCGCCGAACTGGCAGTGGGGACTCTGCTGCTGCAGCCTGTGCCACACGGTTTCCACGCCATCCTGCTCCGCCTTTGTCAGCATTTGCCTGGCATCGTCCCAGATAGAGCATTCGTCGATATTGAGCTTTTTTTTCTCTGTCATGGTTCCACCTCCTGAGGGTTATCAGTATCTGCATCGGATACAATCTATGCCGTGCTACAGGCGCATAGTACCGGGTCGGGAGGAGGAAAACTGTCAGCTACCTGACGGATTCGATGATTTCCGCAGGAGTGGAAGGTTACAGGGTGGGATAGTTCCTGAGAAGGTCGAGGTTGGGGATAAGATAGACACCGCGCCCTTTTTTCTGCAGTACCCCGGCCCGATGCATGGCATTGAGGATGGTGGAGACTGTCTGGCGCGATGAGCCGATGATGGCGGCAAGCTGTTCCATGGTCAGGTCAAGGGTAAGATGGGTGCCATCCGCCTGCTGCTGGCCCAGATGTTCGGCCTCGTGGAGGAGGAAGTCCGCCAGCCGGCCCGAGATGTCTTTGAACACCAGGCCGTCGATGATGGAAAACGACTGCTTGAGCAGCTCACCCAGGATGGAGATGATGGTACGGGACAGGGCGGGGTACTCCATCATATAGCGGTGAAAGCGCATGGTGGGCATGGTCAGCATGACCACGTCCTCGATGGCGGCGACATGGGCCCGGGTGTGGGTGGTATAGATATCCCCAGGCCCGAGGATGGTCAGGGAGAATTCCTTGTCCTCCATGGCCAGGTAGATCCGCACTTTGCCCAGTTTGACAATAAAGACCAGGTCGTTGTCGTGGCCTGGTGTATAGATAAGGCAGCCCCGGCGGTACCGTTTTTCCATGAAATCGGCGCGAAGACGGCGGTAGCGGTTCTGTTGCAGTTCCGCCAGCAGGTTGATGGAGGAAAATTTTGTCTTCATCGCGATTCCGGAGGGATCCGTCGTGACAGGTCAGCAGCAGTCCATTGTTACCCTCTCGGCCTGGTGTCTTGCCGCCGCAGCGGCGGCGAGGAGGGTGGTGCCCAGTCAGCCTGGAGTTCGTGCAGTTTGGCGTATTTCCAGAAAGTACCCTCGAAGTTGCCCAGGGCGATGACAAAGCCTGGCCAGCCGTCCAGGATGCCCCGTTTGAGGATGTACATGTGGAAAAAGGACCATGCGCCGCGGCCGAGCGCCGTGGCCATGGAGGCCCTGCGGCCGCGCTGGCGGAGTTTCTCGGCCCCCAGGGTCGAGTACTTGTTGGCCTTGTGCACCACCTCTTCCAGGTTCTTGTAGGGAATCTGCCAGATGGGATGCTTCAGGTAGCCGGGCGGCCGGTCGGAGACAATGGTGTACTCTTCGTGGACCGGATCGTTCCGGAAGGTCAGAGCCCCTTTCCTGAACAGTTGCGGCTGCCGGTAGTCGGGGTAGAACCCGGAGTGCTTTATCCAGCGGCCCATGAAGTAGTTGCGGCGGGGTATGTAGTAGGCATCAAGCGGGTCGGCAGCATTGATGGTGGCCAGGATCTCGTCCCGTGCCCCGGGAGTGCAGCGTTCGTCGGCATCGAGGGAAAAAATCCAGTCGTGGCTGCATGCGGCCATGGCACGGTTGCGCAGGTCGCCGAAGCCCTGGAAGTCGATCTGGACCACGCGCGCCCCCGCCTCCTCGGCAATGGCGGCGGTGTTATCCCGGCTGCGGGAGTCGGCAACCACGATTTCGTCGGCCCAGAGGACCGAGTTGATGGCCGCGCCGATCTTGTCCGCCTCGTTGTAGGCGATGATATAGACGGAGATTTTCTGCATTATGCGCGGCGGACGACCTGGGGTCTGGTCCTGCCGCCGCCGGCAAGCTGAACCACGATGCGGTCGGTCTTTTTCAGGCGCTCGACCAGGGTCTTGAACAACTGGCGCGAGACTTCCGGGTACTTTTCGATCAGTTCGTGCAGTTTGTCGCCGGGATAGCGCTTGATGACGCAGCGGCCGGATGCGACAATGGAGGCCGAGCGGGTCTCCTGGTGGATAGCGGCCATCTCACCGAAGTATTCGCCGGGCTCGGTGATCTCGGCGATCTTTTTGCCGCCACGGAGAACGGCCACCTTGCCGCGCACCAGTTTGAAAAAGTCCTTGTCCTTGTTGCCTTCCTGGATGATCACCTCGCCATCGTTATACTCCTCGACGTCCGGGTTGACCAGGTAGGCGGGCAGGCTTTCTTCGTGGATCACCGTCCGTCGCAGGACTTCGTCCAGGCTGGTGATCCCTTCCCGCGCCTTCTGCAGGGCGGCCTCACGCAGGGTGTACATTCCCTCCTGGATCGCCACCTTGCGGAGCTGCTCCTCCGAGACCTCGGCCTGGATGGCCTTGGCCACCTCGTCGGTGACCTCCATCAGCTCGAAGAAGCCGACCCGGCCACGGTAGCCCAGACCGTTGCATTCCGGGCAGCCCTTGGGACCGTAGAGGTTGAGGTCGTCCAGCTCTTCCTCCCGGAAGCCGACGCTGAGGAGTTTTTCCCTGTCATAGGTGACCGGGACCTTGCACTTGGTGCACAGCCGCCGGCCCAGTCGCTGCGACAGGACCATGGTCAGGGATGAGGCCAGCAGGTAGGAGGGAATGCCGATGTCCACCAGGCGGCCCACTGTGGCCGGCGAATCGTTGGTATGGAGGGTGGAGAAGACCAGGTGGCCGGTCATGGCCGCCTTCATGGCGATCTCGGCGGTTTCGATGTCACGGATCTCGCCGACCATGATGATGTCCGGGTCCTGGCGGAGAAAGGCCTTCAGGGCCGCGGCAAAGGTCATGCCCACTTCCTGGTTGACATTGACCTGGTTGATGCCCTTGAAGTTGAACTCCACCGGGTCCTCGGCGGTGAGGATCTTGATGTCTTCCCTGTTGAGGGAGTTGAGGGCCGAATAGAGGGTGACGGTCTTGCCGGAACCGGTGGGGCCGGTGACCAGCAGCAGGCCCTGGGGGCGGCTGAGACATCGTTTGAGGGAGTCGAAGGTTCTCTGCTCGAAACCGAGCTTGGTCAGGTCGACGTTGAGGGAACTCTTGTCCAGGATACGGAGAACAATGCCCTCGCCGTGCAGGAGCGGCAGTGTGGAGACACGGAAGTCCACAGCCTTGTTGCGGCCCATGCGCATCTTGATACGGCCGTCCTGGGGCACCCGCCGTTCGGTGATGTTAAGATCGGCCAGGATCTTGATCCGTGCCACCAGGGCATTCTTGATGGTCAGGGGCAGGTTCATGGACTTGAACAGGGCGCCGTCCTTGCGGTAGCGGACCTGCATCGTCTTCTCGAACGGCTCGATGTGGATGTCGCTGACCCCCTCCTGCACGGCCTTGACCAGGATGCCATTCACCAGTTTGATGATGGGGGCGTCAGAGGCCGAGAACTGGTCATAGGCGCTTTCGTCCTCGGTTGCGCTCTCGATCTCGAAGTCCTCGGCCGCATCCGAGACCAGGGCACCGAAGTCCTCGATCTGGGTAACCTCGACCTCTTCCTCAGCCTCTTCCTGGGAGGCCTTGAAAAAGGAATTATACTCCTCGTCGTCGATGTGATAGTATTTGCGGTAGGCGTCGATGATATCCCTGGCCGATGAGACGCAGACATTGAGGCCTTTCTGGACAGTGTCCTGCAGTTCCTCCACCTCGATGGCGTCGGTGGGTTCGGCCATGGTGATCTGCAGGGTATTGCCGACGATCCGCAGAGGAAAAGCGAGATATCGCTTGGCCAGTTCGTAGGGGACAAGCTCGAGGGCCTCCGGACTCGGCGGTTCATCCTCGATCACCACCAGAGTGTAGTTGTGCATCCTGCTGAGGAAGTTGGGGATGGTGTCCCGTTCGATGACACCGCTCTCCAGGAGAATCTGTCCCAGGCGCTGGCCGGTCCTCTTATGGACCGCCTTGGCTTCCTCGAACTGGGTGGCGGTGATGTAGCCGGCCTTGGAGAGGAGTTCACCAATCTTGAGTTTGCCGGCCCCGGACTGGTCCTTGACCGTCCGTTTGAGCGAGGACCTTTTGGTCGCTGGTTTTCTGGCAGCTTGCTTGGGCATGAAGACTGGAAAGAAGGATTGGGTTGCCGATCGTGGCCCGAGACCCGGGACAACTACACAATAATAGTATACAGTATAAAAAGAAGCGGGTCAAAAGAGATGACCTCTTTTGACCCGCTGGCAGCAAATATCCGGTAAAAGTTCAGCAGCACGCCATCTGCACGCGCTCGTGACTGGCCGCATAGCGGAGGACTATAGCGGCCCACGCTCACGCACAGCTGACGTACTGCCGAACTTTACCAAAGGTGTTGCTATTTTTCAGGCAGTTGCTGATAGCGATGAACTATTACAATATCCGATACCGGCAGGCTGTTGCGGCCGCCGGTATCGGTGACGGCCGGAGAGGATATTTCCGGTTTTAGAACAGCCCCTTGACCTTGCCGGTCTCCACATCGACGTCGATGCGGCGGTAGGCCGGATCGGAGGCGGTACCGGGCATCAGGCTGATGGCACCGGCGACCGGTACGACAAACCCTGCCCCCTTGT
>JALSNC010000067.1 GCA_026987195.1 Desulfobulbaceae bacterium
GAACCGGGCCATGGGCCGGTGATGAGTGAAACGCTCAAGTCAGGTCAGGAAAAGATCTTCAGTGGCAGGGCCGCCGGGTCGGCCTCGCCGCGCTGGATCAGGGCGGTGAAAAAACGGGCCAGGGCCTCCTGTTTCACCCCGCCCAGATCATATTCCATGGCCTGGAGGTAGCGGGAGCAGGCGCCGCAGTCCATGGGGATGCGCCGTGCCACCCGGTCACAGATCTCGGGCAGCCGCGCCAGGCCGCGCCGCCGGCAGTCGAGAAACGCGTTGCCGATGGCGCGGGCGGCCTCGGCCTCGCGTTCAAGAAAGTCCTCGCGTACAGCGCAGACGGCAAAGACAAAGGGCAGGCCCGTGCTCCGGTGCCATGCCTCGCCCAGGTCGAGCCGGAAGGAATAGCGCTGCTCCATGTCCAGGCGCAGTGCCTCGTCGCCGATGGCCAGCACCCCGCTGATCCGCCCGCCATAATCATGGCTGCCGAAGACCTCGCCCCGCACATACTCCGGGCGGACGCCCAGAAACTCCTCCAGCACCAGGCGCACCAGGCAGACCGAGGTGTCGGACTGGCCGGTGAGCAGCACCAGACGGCCGCCCAGTCGCTCCGGTTCGACATCGGAGAAGAGAAACACCGACCCCACCGGCCCGGTGGCGCTGATGGAGAGATCGGCCAGGAGCCGGTACGCTGCAGGACGTACGGCATACTCGTAGGACGAGACAAAGCCGAGATCCAGTTCGCCGGCCGCCAGCATCCGGTTGAGGGTGGAGGGCGGCGCCTCGATCACCTGCCAGTCGGGACGGTTGATCCGCTCCTTCCACACCTCGTAGATGGGCGCGGTATTGATGTAGTTGACCATCCCGATACGGGCCATTGTCACTCCCTCTCCCGGATCCAGCAGGGATCGACCGATTGTCCGGCAGTAACCAGGAATTCCGCCACCTCCCGGCCATCCGCCAGGCCGGCGGGCACGGGCACGGCCAGGATATCGGCCCGCCGCCCGGGTTCCAGGCTGCCGAACTCGCCATCCACCAGCAGGCCGCGGGCACCGCCCAGGGTGGCCATGGCCAGGATATCCTCAGGTCGCACCCCGGGATGTTCTTCGGCCAGGAGCCGCATCTCCCTCCAGAGAGAGAGTTCCGGGTTGGAGGCCAGGCTGTCCGTGCCCAGGGCAGGCAGCAGGCCGTGGCGCAGATAGTCGGCGAGCGGCGGCCGACCCACGCCAAGAAAACGGTTGCTGCCCGGACAGAGACAGATCCCGGCCCGGCTGGCAGCCAGCAGGTCCATCTCGGCCTCGCCGACATGGACCATATGGACACAAAGGGTCTGTTCATCCAGTACGCCAAGCTGATGTAAGTACTGCACCGAGCCGGTATTGTCAATTCCGGTGGCCTGAAAACTGTTGTCCCAGAAGCCGCGACGACGAAGAAAGTCGACCAGCTCTCCCCTGCCCCGGCGTATCATCTCGATCTCGGCCCCGGTCTCGGCGACATGAACGGCAAAGGGATGCCCCAGCCGGCGGGCCCGTTCCTTCAGGGCGCGGAACAGAACCGCATGCACCGAATAGGGGGCATGGGCGGTACACAGGTGCTCTTCGGCCTCACGGCTCAGCCGGTCGAGATGGCCGGGCAGGCCGGCGCGACCATGGCCCAGGTATTCGGTGAAATGGAGAAGGAGACCGGGAAACCCGGCCTGCAGGCTGCGGCCGATGACCGTGTTGCCGATATCGGCCAGGACGATGACGCCGTCACGGTACAGCCGGTCCAGGGTGGCGCCGGCAATGGCCAGGAGTTCCTCGTCACTGCGGAGGTCCATGGTCCGGGCCTCGAGCAGCGACTCGATCCAGGCGGTGAAGCAGGCCGGCGGACCTGAGCGGGCAAGATGGCCGAGATGGGAGAGCTCGAGATGGATGTGGGCGTTGACCAGGCCGGGCAGGAGCACGCTCTCCGGATGATCGACGATCCGGCAGCCGTCGAAGCGGCGGCGCAGGTCCCTGAACAGACCCGCGGCAACGATACGGCCGCCGCCGACCACCACGCCGCCATCGGCATGGACCGGCCGGACGATGGGGGCGATCCAGGGGGCGCGATGGAGAATCAGCTCGGTATCCACAGGCAGGGCCGGGAGAAATGCGGGTTACACCAGGGTATAATCCATGAGCCGCTGCCGCGGTTCGAATCCGGCATCACGGACCAGGCGCTGGATCTCCTGCTCGGAGAGACGGAAATGCACGCCAGCGGCGGCGACCACGTTCTCCTCGATCATGGTGGAGCCGAAATCGTTGGCACCGAAGAAGAGCGAGACCTGGGCGATCTTCGGCCCCTGGGTCACCCAGGAGGCCTGGATATTGTCGAAGTTGTCGAGAAAGATGCGGCTCAGGGCCAGCATGCGCAGGTAGCCGAAGCCGGTGGTCTTTTCGATGGTGACCGTCTCGGCAAGCGCCGTATTGTCCGGCTGAAAGGGCCAGGGGATGAAGGCGGTGAAGCCGCCGGTCCGGTCCTGGAGATCGCGGAGGCGCTGCAGGTGTTCCAGCCGCTCCTCCATGGTCTCCACGTGGCCGAACATCATGGTGGCCGTGGTCCGCATACCCAGTTCATGGGCCTCCTCCATGACCTGGATCCAGCGGTCGGCGGAACACTTGCGCGGCGCCAGCATCCGGCGGACCCGGTCGCTGAGGATCTCGGCGCCGCCACCGGGCATGGAATCGAGACCGGCCGCCATCAGCCGCTGCAGCACCTCCCGGGTGGTGAGCCCTGAGAGTTCGGCAAAGTGGCAGATCTCGGGCGGTGAAAATCCATGCACGTGGATACCGGTCGCCTTCATGAAACCGAGCATCTCCTCGTAGAACTCCAGCGGTTTGTCCGGATGAAGCCCTCCCTGGAGCAGGATCTGGGTACCGCCCAGCTCCCGGGTCTCCCGGATCTTCTCCAGCAGTTCCTCCCTTGAGAGGACGCTTCCCTGCGGATCCTCGGGCGCCCTGAAAAACGCGCAGAACTTGCAGGCCGAGATACAGATGTCGGTATAGTTGATATTGCGGTCGATGACGTAGGTCACCACGGGTTCGGGATGACGGCGCCTGCGGATGGCGTTGGCCATGAATCCCAGCCGGTGCAGATCGCAGTCACGGGCCAGCCACAGAAACTCGTCGCCGTCAATGCGGCCGCCGGCCATCACTTTATCGGTTATTTCCTGGAGAGGCATTGTTGGTATCAGAAAATCAGAAGGCCAGGTATCAGGGGCCAGGAGTCAGGTGCCAGGGGCCAGGGACCAGGTGACTGGTGACTGGATGGCCCCGTTGCAGTGCCCTGCTGTACATTCGTTGCAATAGTTCATCGCTGTCGGCAGCCACCTTGAAATAGCGTAATAGTTCACCACTCTCAGCAACTACCTGAAAAATAGCAATACTTTTGGTAAAAGTTCAGCAGTGCGTCGGCTGTGCGTGATCGCGGCTGACCGCTATAGTCCGCTATGCGGCCAGCCGCGAGCGCGTGCAGATGGCGTGCTGCTGGACTTTTACCAACCGTTACGCCCCTCTAGAACTCGGCCAGCACATTGTAGAGCGTATCCCGCTCCACCGGCTCGCGCCCTGCCTCGCGGATGAGACGGATCAGGGTCTTGTGCCCCAGGGCCTGCTCGGTCTCGGCGCCGGCCATGTGGGTGATCACCTCCTCCTTGACCGTGCCGTCCATATCATCGGCACCAAAGGAGAGCGCCACCTGGGCCAGCTTGGGGCCGATCATCACCCAGTAGGCCTTGATGTGGGGAAAATTGTCCAGCATCAGCCGGGCAACGGCGATATTCTTCAGGTCATCCATGCCCGTGGTCCCGGCGTGCTCCGCCATCCCGGTGTTCCTGGGATGGAAGGCCAGGGGAATGAAGGCCAGAAAACCGCCGGTCTCGTCCTGGGTCCTGCGCAGGGCGTCCAGGTGCTCGAGACGTTCGTCAATGGTCTCGATGTGGCCATAGAGGAGGGTCGCGTTGGTATGCAGGCCATGACGGTGCGCGGTTTTTGTCACATCCAGCCAGCCCTCGCCCGACAGCTTGCGCTCACAGGTGAGCTTGCGGATACGGGGGCTGAAGACCTCGGCACCGCCGCCGGGAATGGAGCCAAGCCCGGCCGCCTTCAGCTCCTCCAGGGTCTCGCCCACCGGCTTGCCGGCCAGCTCGGCCAGGTGATGGATCTCGACACAGGTGAAGGCCTGGATGTGGACGTCGGGCCGCTCCTCCCTGATGGCCTGCAGAATGTCGAGATAATAGGAATAGGGAAGATCCGGATGGATGCCGCCCACCATGTGGATCTCGGTGATGGGCTCGTCCAGACGTTCACGAACCTTCTGCCGCACCTCGTCAACCCCCATCTCGTAGGCCTGCGCATGGCCCTTTTCCTTGCCAAAGGCGCAGAACTTGCAGAGATTGGTGCAGACGTTCGAGTAATTGATATGCTGGTTGTAGATGAAGAAGGCCCGGTTGCCGTTCTTACGCTCGCGGACGATATTGGCCAGGTAGCCCAGGGCCAGGATATCCGGGCACTCGTAGAGACGGCGCCCGTCCTCCAGGCTGAGACGTTCTTCGGCCCGGACCCTGGCAAGGATATCGCCAAGCCCGGCCTGTTCGATGTATGCGTCCATGGGAAA
>JALSNC010000068.1 GCA_026987195.1 Desulfobulbaceae bacterium
CTCAGGTCAACGCCGGTATCGATGATCCCCACCCGGATTCCCCTGCCCGTGGCAAGGTGGTCAAGATGGAGATAGCGTAGGATGGTGTCACGGTTCCGTGTTTCGACGATCTTTCCCAGGGTGGAATAGATGTAATCGGGCTGGATTACGATTTTCCGGTTTTCGGCAGAGATTTTTTTGCTCAACTGTTGGACATCAGCCGTGGTGGTGAAGACAATCAGTTCCTGCCCGGTCATGGGCAGCGGCTTTCGCATACTGATGCTTAAATGATAGCGATCACGCAACCGGTCCAGCAGGCCGGAGATATCCTGGTGCCTGCTGTCCACCAGCAGCAGGAGACGGCCAGGGACAAAGGTAAGATCGGGACTGCCCAGTGTAAAACGTCGTTTTTTACTGCGGGCCACCACCCTGTTATTACGGTCAAGGCCGCTGACCTGCCAGCTGTACTCCGAACCGGTGCTCAGTTTTTTCAGCAGTAGCGTTCCCGGTGGAGTGTAGGCGCCTTTTTTGCTGAAAGCGGAATAGATCGTTTCCGGGCCATTCTTTTTTTCAAGGAAAATTTCCAGTTTATACATGTGGACACCGCGGCGCCTCTTCCAGGTGAAGTACAGGTCCCGGGGGGGGAGTGTCGCCCCTGCCACGGGTGTGAGCAACTGGATGGGGTGGCTGTCCGAAAGGTCTTCGCCGGTGACCACGTAGATAACCTGCGGAAAGGCAATATCCATGGCCGGCCGGGTGATGACAAAACGCAGCCGGTGCGAGCCGGTGGAATGGGTGGGCAGCGCCGGCACCTTGGGCAGCTGCAGGGTAATGGTTCGGCCGCTGGAAAAGGGCAGGTTCCTGGTGACCCGTGCAAGAATGCGGTCATCCACCTGCCAGTATCCCTTGAGCAGGCCCGCTCCCTCGTAACGCAGGTCCACGGCAGCGGTGATCCCCTTCTGGTTGCGCTTGACAAACTTCTTGCTGCTCCTGTCGTCGTCGAAATAGATATGGATCCTGGTGAAGACAAAGCCGGTGGACATGGCAATGGCCGCCGAGCTGGTGGTGGCCGCATCCATGTACCTGGCCTTGAAGGTCCTCTGGTAGCGGATTTCATCCAGACCCAGCCGCTGCGCGGTCCTGATCACCTCGATGGGCACGGTGACCTGCTCGGCAAGCCGGGCCCTCCCGTTGGTCATCCGGGTGGAGATGCGCCGGTTGACCTGGCCAAGACGCCTGGACCCGGCAAAGAAGATTCCCTGGAAGGATTCCAGCGTATCGCTGATTTCCTCGGAGGCGGAAAAGGACCAGGTCAGGCGCAGGGAGGCAGCCCGGTTGCGGGCAATGGTGGACTTCTGCGGGCTGACAGTGACTTTGAGCCGGGCCCGGATAACCTTGAGGTTATACCAGGTGTCGCTGGTCGCGCCGACAGGATCGGTGGACCTGATCAGAAAACGGTATTTGCCTACCCGTGCCGGAGCCCCCTCGATTTTGTTGAACCTGATCTTCAGGCCGGGATCCATGCGGCCGGTGGTGAGCCGGTAGCGGTTGCCCCGGTTTCCCAGCGTATACTCGTAGTCCATGCCCACCACCCCGTCGGGCAGGTCGATCTCCCGGGATGGTGATGCGGTGATGGTGACCGATGTTTGGGCCCTGCTTGGTGGAACCAGGTTTGCACAATTTTGAGGAGGTACAGGCGCAGGCTGCACCTGGATGAGATATGTTCCCGGGTTGGCATAGGAGTGACTGACTGTATTGGTGCAGGGAGTTGTCAAGCATGTTGGGGAAATATTCTGCCATCCTCCGCCATCATTGAAATTGATCTGCAGAGTACATGAGGGAGTTGCAACATAGGAGCTGGTGACCGTAGCCGTAATGGTCTGGCCCGGGGTCGCACTTGTCGGCGAGGCGGTTACCGTGACCGCCTGGCTGGTCAAAGGTGTAAGTCCGGAGAGAAAGAGTACCCAAAAAAACGAAAAAATCCATGTTGTCTTCTGCATGCTGAAACTCCTCGTGAAAGGATGAGAGTGTGCTTGTCTCCACATCTGCCTCTTCATCAGTAATTGAACGGTATCGAGGTGGACAGGGTGCAGAACACCCGGATATCCTCGGTGGTCGATACCCCTTGCGGCGCATCGCTGTTGTACTGCAGCTCAAGACTGATGGTCGAATGGGTCAGCTCCATGAGCCAGGGCAGGTGATAGTTGATTCGTGAATACCCGGTGAACCCGTGCCGATCGCCGCTGTTGTCGGTAAGCAGGGTATGGTCGTAGGTGCCGCCCAGTTCATAGCTGACCCGGCCCTCAAAGAGCGATCCCATGGTATCCAGGGAAAGCACATAGTCATCGGTGCGTACTCCGAAGAGCAGGTCGCGGCTCTGGTTGAGGGTGGCGCTCATGCTCATGCTGAAGGTCTCGAGGTTGAGGGCTGGTGCCAGAGTGAAGCTCAAGATGGCAAGGTCCGCGTCCTGGTCCGAGTCGTCATTTTGCCAGGAGTAGCTGGTGCTGGTATCCAGGGAAAAGATACCGCTGTTGTCCATGTAGCCGAGGTTGATGCCGATGGTGTCGGTGGTCAGATTGGTTTCAGGGCTGTCGAGGGGGTCGTCCGTGGACAGGTCGCTGGTGTGCTGGTAGCTGAATCCCAGGGGAAACCGGGGAAACCCGGAATAGATATAATCGAACTGCCCGGACAGGGAGTTGATGCGGGAAAATGTCGGGTTATCGTTAACATTGTTGTGGTAACCGGCCAGCACGATATTGATAATATGTTCATCATACTGGGCCGAACCATTGGCAGTGATACCCTGGTAGTCTTTTTTCGGGGCCAGGTTACCGGGCAGGTCGTAGTCGGGTCCAAACCGTTCATAGATGATTGAGTAAGAGTAGAGATCAAGCTGGCCGCCGATCTCGGCCCGCCATGCCTCGTCCCTGTTGCCGTTGAATTCGTCACTGCTGTCCGGGTCGAAATCGGAACGGTCATATTCAAATTCCGTGGTCAGCCGCTCTCCAAGAAAGTTGCTGCTCAGAACAAACCCGTACACCCGCCCGGAATTCTTCTGTTCCTGGGACCAGGAGGAGTAGGAGTTCTGCTTCTGGCCGCCGTCCAGGTAAAACCCGCGCAGGTCGATTCTTTTTTCCAGCAGCCGGACGCCGCCGGAAAAGCCGTTGACATGGTTCCCGGTATCAAAGCCGATGCCGAAACCGTCATGCAGGCCAAAGGTATCCTTGCCGAACACGGAAAAACCGTTCAGGTAGAGGTTGTGGTAGTCGATGCTGAGCTGGCCGCCGTTTCTGGCCAGAAACTCGTAAGTATTTTTCGAGGCCACCACCTGCAGGTCACCCAGCTCAAAGGAAGTCTGCAGGGTATTGTCCTGGTATTGGGCCCGCATGAGGATGGTGTTGAGGTCCAGCCCCTGCCGCTCCGGATCCATGGAACCCTGGTTCCGGGCCTCACCCCGGGGTTGGGCTTCCTGGGGCCCGTAGGCGTCGGACTGATCGGGAAAGGGATTGTTGGCGAGACTGGTGCCGCCTCCATGCTGGCTCTGCTCCAGAAACCGGACATTGCCGCTGATGCCGAGCTGCCAGTTGCCCTTTCTGATGGCAGACTCGTGCTGCAGGATGGAGTCAATGGAGGCAGTGGTGAAATCATCGCTGTGATTGCCATGGACGTTGCCGGCCTGCAGGTTCAGGGTCCAGTCGTTGGTTGTCGCTGCCTCGTCAAACATGCTGTTCTGGCGGGAGGAAAAGCGGATTTCCCGCTCAAAGAGGCCGCTGTCACTGTTGCCGGCGATATAGATGGTATGCTCACCGGCCGAAAGCGCAAAGGGCAGCAGGCAGTGAAAGCCCTGCTCGGTCTGTTCCAGGGCGGCGGTGATATCGGTGTCATCGACCATGACGATCAGGGACCCCGGGTCAACCGAACGGATAAGGGCCACCTGGATATCAGGATGTTTTGCGGTGATTTCCGTGTCTGGCCTGGGGAAGATCATACGGACCGGTGTCGCCGCCTGCGCCTTGGCCGGTGCAATCGCAGGCAGCAGGCAGCCTGTGGCAAGAGTGATGAGCACGATATACCGTAATCTGGCCATGGTCGACCTCCCCCTGGTTAAGGAAAAAAGGGTCCCCGGCAAAGCCGGGGGGGACCTGACAGAAATTATTTCAGTGATGCACCGGGTGTGGAGAAAACAGAACCCGGTGCTCTTGTGGCCGTAAGACGGCTGCCGTGTACCAGTCCTTGCCTGCCGGCAGCCCGGAGCCGTTCATCCTTCTCAGTCTTCTTCCGGTTCTTGGTATTGAAACGGGATGCGAATTGGTTCCAGTTGCCCCAGTTCGCCATAAAAGATCACTTCGAGCTCTCCGTTACGCCACTGCGGCAGGGTGACACCGTTGGAAAACAGATTGAATGACTGGACATCAAAAGTGGGTGCAACGGTGATCTCCCTGCTGCCCAGGGGAATTCTTTCCACAGAACCACCGCTCAGTCCACCAGGCACCTCACCGGCGTATTGACGTACCACAATCGTTCCGGAGGCCGGAGCATATCCAGAATTGTCAATTGTTATCGTAAACCTTGACAAGTTAGAAGTAGCCGGGGAAAGACCGTGAAAAAAGATTGGGTCAGACGAGGACCGGCCGAGACTGAGATAGACCGGCTTAATCCGGACTCCCCCTGTTTGCAGGTTATTTTCGTAATCTCTTTCCACAACCGTTGGAGGCAGGTTGACCCGCACGGTAAATGTTGCATGGGTTTCATCCACGTGAGCTGCGCGTTCCGCTGCAGTGAGGAAACCGTTCACATGACCGAGATCAATGATGTGCTCACCTGCGGAAGAGGGCACGCTGCGCTCCACAGCAATGCCCCAGGAGGTTGCTGTACCGCTGAAGTTATGCCCGACCTGGAACTTCAGGTTATAGTTGTCCGTTCCGGCCTCATCATTGTTGGCGGGCGTAACCTGGACCGGAACCATGAGATGACCGTCCTCCCCGGCTCGCAGTGGGGAATGAAGGGAAAAATCCACTGCACCCGGCTGCGGAGAAGAGGTCAGCGGCGGTTCCAGTATCCTGAAGGGACCGCTTTGCGCCTGCGCCTGGATGTTGGCGGTAGCGCCCAATATGACGATTTTGTAGCCTGAACCGGGTTCAAAGTCTTCGGGCATGGTATAGGTTTTCCGGCAATGCCGGGTCGTGGAACTGTCGCCCACAGGATCACAGCCTGAAAAATCCCGCCCGCCTGATTCCAGATCCATCAGAAGCTGTTCCCCGTTTTTTGTGATCTTTATGATCACCACCGCATCAGCGGGCTTGACTGACCAGTCGACCGGAATGGGGTCGCCCTGGAACAACCAGTCACCAGCTCCACCAGCTCCCGGAGTAGGGCTAAATATCTGGATATGTGGCCAACGACGGTCTGTTCCGATGTGAAAAGGGCGATCTGTTTGATCCGTAAAAGAACCGCCGCTGATTGTCAGGTTATAGGTTCCGTCATCGATGGGATAGAGATACTCGCAGGTTCGGACAGGATAGCTGAACATGTCTCCGGCCGATTCGTCGATCGGGTTCCGGCAGGAGGAGTTCAGGGTAAATGCCGGCGTGCTGTCGCCGGGATGGGCGCCCTCGATACGCCACGTGGAAGGAGCATCTTCCAGCGGACCATGATAACGCCACCTGATCCTGAGCGTAGTTCCGGATTCGGGCCAGTGTTCCCCGCCTTTGGGAGAAAGCAGTTCCACATGCGGTGGCCCCGTTCCGGAAGCGCCTCCCTCTCCGATGGCGTTGGGTTGGATGGCGAACATATCGCTTAAGCCGTAAGCATCGGATTCGCTATGCTCGGCCTCGATGATATAATTATCCGCGTAGGGTACACCGTCTCCTCCGGGGACGGTAAAACTTACCTCCTGCAGCCCATCTTCCATGGTCATTCCGGGACTGTCTATCATCTTGATGAAGACAGCATGTGCCGTTCCTTCCGGCATCCTTTTCAGACGAAAAATAATATGTCCTTCAGCCGTACCGGGCCGTGTATATCGGTACTGTACTCGCAGCGACTGGCCCCGGTGAATGACATCACCTTCCCGGGGGAATGTGATCAAAAAACCCTGGTCAAGGGTTCTCGGCACCATGGCAGGGGTGGACCCGGCGGTTTTTTTTCTCTTTCCTCTCATGGTGGCCAGGGAAGAGGAGGCCGGAAGCAGTGTCTGACCGAGAAGTTTCTTCTGCTTCATTGTCTTGCCGGCAGAAGGGGTGAGCAGGGCTGTTTTTTTCGTCCCGGGAAGCCTGGCAAAGGTTACCTGGGCTCTGGAGCGTGCGGAAAGATGCATCCCGGTGTTGAACTCCACATACCTGCCACGGTTCAACTGGCCCCTGGGATCGATCTTGTCAAGGGACCAGGATCTGGAAGTGTTGTCCAGTTTCAGGACAAGACGACCGTTCCTGTACTCCTCGAGGCTCAACCGGCCCCTGCCCTTGCTCCGGATACGCAACCGCACGGTGCCGTCTTTGACATACACACGTTCAACCATGAGCTGTATGGAGGATGGCGATGCTGCGGATGCGGCAGGTTTCAAACCGGCTTTCCTGAATTTTTCCGCCCTCATGGCCTCGGCCCTGGTGGCGAAGAAACGGCCTTTCTTTTTCAGACAATCCGCTTTTGTGCTCCGGTGCACCTTACCTTTCCAAAGGCACCAGCCCGAAGGTGCGCATTTTTTTGCAGCGACCCGCTTATCAACAAAAAAAGCCCCTTTCTTCTTCAGGCAGTCGGTTTTTTTGGTCAAGAAAATTCTGCCGTTCCTGCAGCACCATCCTGCCTGGCGGTCTTCGCAGTATTTTGATGCCCTGGCTTTGTCTGTTGAAAAAAACCCTTTGCGCTTTTGGCAGTCCTGTTTTTTCATGGCCAGGACCCTGCCCCTTGCACAACAGTACCCTTTGGTTTCCGCATCAGCACAGGCCATGGCCTGTTTCCTGTCGGTAAAGAATCGGCCCTTCTTTTGTTGGCAGGCCGACCTGGTGCTTGAAAACACCTTGCCGTTCCTGCAGCACCATCCTGTCTTCTCTGCAGCATAGGAACCAGTGTCAAAACCGGTGAATAGAAAAAAAATTGCCGCTGACAGCACAATCACAAGATATGTGGAATATTTCACGGTGTTCTCCTGTTGTCTCGATTGCCTGTTCAAGGATCAGCGGCAGGTTGTATGGCCGCAGTTCTCCTCCCTGTAGCCATGGGTACCTGGAGAACGTAAAAAGGTTCACTGAAACATAGATTTTTTTTCCTTTCCTGAATTGAGCGATTTTCATTTCGCCCCAAAAATAAAAAAATTGAACCTTTTTTCCCTGTATCATCACCCAGGAACAGATGGCCTGAAAAAGGCAAATTCATTCCGGAAAAATGGAGGAAAAAATGACTGTCAATCTGAAAAAATCTACTGTAACAACATTGCTGCTTGGTTTTACTCTCTGTATTCCCGCCCAGATGGCTTTATCCCGAAGCATGGACAGAACAAAGGTGCCGGTGAAAAAAGCCATTGACCTGACAGTCAGGAAGATGAGCGCTGTCAAAAAAGGGAGCTCAGGTGGAAATGATCGGGTGAAGATCACGGTCCAGGTCATGGCCTCAGCGGCTTCCTCGGTGCCTGGAAGGGTCTGTTCAGGTCCGTTTAAAGTCAAAGTGAGCAAGTTCACGGGCAGCAGATGGACGGACGTCGGTATCGGCGGAGTGGCTGATCTCTGTGTCGGTAACGCAGTGGCAGCTTCCACAAAAAACCTGACCTTTACCGATCTCGTGCCCGGCAGCACTGTTGGTGCGGTCAAATATCGGGCCGAAGTTGATTTCGATAACCGGGTTCCCGAGGCCAACGAGGGCAACAATATCGGCGGAACACGCTACATGGGCCACTGAAACGGGCTGCGGGGTATGGGGGAGAACATCCCGGTTTTCCGGCAATAGAGGAAAAGCCGGCTGACCGAAACCCCGTGCCCCGATCTTGCAATGTTAAAGGCCACCTCGACAAAAAATCATTAAAGGAGAAGGTTCATACAATGTAATAGTTCACCGGAGGCAATTTTTTGTAACAGTTTACCGCTATCGGCAACTATCTTGAATCGCCGCTGATATTGGTGTAGCGTCGATTCCTGCTACGGCTTCTGTTTTCATGGTTTGTTGAGCCGTAAAAATTCAGCAGCACGCCATCTGCACGCGCTCGCGGCTGCCCGCATAGCGGGCCTATAGCCGGCCAGCCGCGATCATGCACAACTGACGTGCTGCTGAACTTTTACCAAAAGTATCTGTCTTTTTATGTGGTTGCCGATAGCGGTGAACTATTACTTCTAGTCTTCCTGGCCGCTACAGCGTCTCCACTCGGGGTATCTGGCAGTATCGGCTGCCTGGCCCGATTCCGGCCTTGATGTCGAGTTATTGCCGCAATTTCCATAGGAATCACATTCTACCGCCCCACACCATTCCCAGGGATGCATCTTGATGGGCACCCATTCATTGTCCTCACCCTGTGGCCGATACATCATGTATGTCTTGAAATGGTAGCAATGCTGTTCATGAGAATAGACAGGCATAACCTTGTCATTCGCCTGTATCGCATACTGTATTCCGAAACCCGGCTGATCCGTTTCGTGGGGTCCCTGGTAGGTGGGATAGCAGCCGTCAATACCTTCGGGTGAACGGGCAGTGTGCGTATGGCCGTTATCCATCCTTGTTGATCTGCTGTCGGTTGATACCAGCTGCACATACTGTACATCACCCGGGCGTCCGGCTGTCTGGGTGGCAACAAACTCGATCTTGCACTGGGGGCCCTTGCCGCATGCTCCTTCCGCTTCCAGCCTGGCAGCGTCACGATCTCCGATACAACTTTCAAGCTGTGCATTGCATTGCGGTTTTTCAGAGTTGTCATCGGGAATCGATGCGCATTTCGTGGCAATACGCTGGCATTCTTTTTCCAGTGTCTCATATGCCTTGCGCTTATCATCACATTTCGTGAGTTCCTCAAGATCCTTCCCGGAATATGTATAGCAGCAATCGTATCCGGTACTGTCTACGGGCACGCCCAGTGCAAGGGGCCTGATGACGCCGCAAGAGTCCTCCACTGTCACCTTTACCTGGAATTCCGGTCTTTTAACCTTGATTTCAATATGTTCGTTGAGTTGCTTTCCTCCTGCCACGGTCGTATACTCAACCCTCGCCGTGCCATTACGGACACCGTAGAAGATGATGGCCGGTCTCCCGAGATCCCGTCCATCCAGGTACTTCACCTCTCCCCTGGATCTGGTGGCCTTGAACTTTTTGATGAACAATTTGCCATCGGAGGAGGTATCTTCCGTCATTTTCCACCTGCCACGCTTTGGGTCCTTTGCTTCCGGCAGCACAATGCCCCGCAGCTCGATTTTTTCACCGGCCGTCACCTCCAGTGGTTCATCGGCCGAGAGCGGAATCCATGATTGCCCTTCACGATGTTCGATCCTCAGCACGGGCTGGACCTTGCCAAAGGTCCAGCTCAATGCATAAGAGACATCTCCCTCGGGATCCGGCTCCGGCACCATGGACCTGCGCTCCATTCGTTGGGGAAGATTTGCGACCCGGACCTGCAGCGACGGGGCGCCAACATTTCCCCGCGCCTTCCATCGCCGGCTGCCTGCCATGCTCCCGTCCTCCGCGATCCTGGAGCGAATGGTTATGGTCGGCTGGATATCCCTGGTAACATCCCGAAAGAAACAGTCATTTGATTCCCTGCTGCGGCCGTGTACCTGCATACCGGGAGAAAAGGCGAAAAAGTCGTAGTAGTCCACCAGCACATCGCGGGCCTCCGGCGGGGCCATGTAGAGCAGTTCCCTGGGGATCAGGCTGCCCAGCCTGCGAATGTTGAGACCCGAAGTCATTCCGGTGTTCAGCTGTTGCAGGTTGAAGGAGCCGGTACCGTGATATTCCGCCAGCAGGGACCCGCAGCCTTCGGGCGGATGGTCCTGAAAGATCTTCTCCTCGTACGCATGGCGGCAGGTCACCCCATCTGTTGAGTAGGTGACAAAAGAACCGGGTGGCGCGGCCTTGTCCATCATGCTCCAGGTTGCATTCAGATCGGCAATGCCGTTGCAGCGGAGATCGAAGGCACCACGGTTCAGGTTGTCGCCGCTCCTGATTTGCCAGTGGACATTGAAGCCGATCCCGATGGACATGTTTTTCCTGGGCTGATCAGCTCCGGCAGACGCAAGGGTCAATGCCGGAAACAGAAAAACGATGATCGGCCAGGATGCGGCAGAACGGACGACAGCTCCAAGTGACAGGGTGATGTGGTCTTTTGGGGCGAGCATGGCAGTGGTTCCCCTGTTATGGGGTCTTGATGGTGATGGGCACCCTGGCTAGAATCCTGGGCCCCTGAAGGAGAACGTAGCGTACTTCGTAGCTGCCGGGCTTCCGAGGGGCTGTAAGATGTACAGGGTTGCCCCGGGAAATGTAGGTGATGGCCACGTAACTGGTCGCATCCTGGTCCGGGGTGGCCAGCATGATCATGTCGTCCGGGTTTCCCGGTCCCTGCCAGTGGACTTCGAACGGGCTTCCTGCGGCGACCGATCCGGGCACCTTGAGCACCGCCGTGACCGTCCTGACGGTGATGGGCATCCTGGCCAGAATCTTGGCACCGTGACCCACGATGTAGCGGACCTCGTATCTGCCGGGATCGGCTGGGGCACGCAGTTTCGCAGGGCTGTCCCCTCGGGCATAGGCAATCCCGAGATAGCTGTCAGGTGTTTGAACCGACCGGGCAATGGTTATCAGGTCATCCTGGTTTCCCGGCCCCTGCCAGTGGACTTCGAACGGACTTCCTGCGGCGACCGATCCGGGCGCCTTGAGCACTGCCGTGACCGTCTTGACGGTGACGGCCGTCCTGGCAAGGATGCTGGCACCGTGACCCAGGATGTAACGTACCTCGTATCTGCCGGGATCGGCCGGTGCACGCAGCCTTGCAGGATTACCCCTGTTTACATAGGCGACGGCGAGATAACTGTCAGGCTCCTGGTCCGGCCGGACCAGGGTTATCATGTCGTCGGCATGGGCCGGTCCTTTCCATTGCACCTCAAATTCGGTTGCTGCGGCAACCTGGTCGGGAGCTGATACCTCTGCAGGGACAGGAACGACCGTGATAGCCCTGCGGCCAATGACCCTGCCGGAAAGGGCGTGAACATAGCGCAGTTCATAGGTACCGGTCTCGCCGGGGGCAGTCATGCGCAGCGGATTGCCGCTCCGGGTGAAGCCATAATCCCTGTACTCGGAATCCTTTGATCCCTTCCCGGAAATGGCGATATAATCTCCCCGGCTGTCCGGTCCCTGCCACTGGATCATGAAAACCGAACCGAGAGGCACGGTATCAGAGGCCTTGAGTTCGGCTTTTCCCGGTGTTTCCCGGATGACAGGTGCCGGTTGCCTGGCCTTGTCCACGGTTTTTCTCAGGGCACGGCGCAGTGCCCCGGTATCGGATGCGGCCAGGAAAAGGCCGCCGGTCTTGTCGGCAAGACAGCGGAGACGGGCCTGTTCTTCATCTGTCAGGGCAAAGCCGATCACGTGCACGGTAAATTCAACACCGGTCATGGCCAGTTTTTCCGCCAGATTGCAGGGGTCTGCGCCACAGGTTTCCAGGCCGTCGCTGACCAGCACCACCGTGGCTCGTTCCTCGGTGTAGCGCAGCGTCTGTGCCGCCCTCTCAACGGCAGCGGCAAGGGGCGTTTTGCCCTTGGGTTGAAGGGCGTTTATCCTGGCCTTCAAGGCGGCCGGGTTGCCGCTGCCTACGGGTACGAGCAGCTCTATGTCCGTGCAGTCCCCTTTTCTTCGGTGGCCGTAGGCCATCAACCCTACTTCCATAAAGGGAGGCAGGTGGTCCACAAGATCATCCATAACCCCTTTGGCGATGACGATCTTGGGTTTCCCGTTGATCTGTCCCCACATGGAACCCGAGCCGTCAAGGATAAAGATAACCTTTGAATGAGTGGTCTTCTGCCTTGCCGGGACCGGTTGAGCAGGATGTTCTCTTTGCGGTTGCCGCATGCCCGCCCAGGACGGGGGAACCGTTCCGGCCCTTTCCGGTTGTTCGATGCGGATGTTTACCCCGCCTTCCATGACGTTGAAGCCGAAGAGACCGATCTTCCTGTCCCGGGAAAACCACCAGTTCCTGGAGACCCCGTCTGCAAGTCGGAAAGAAAGAGTTTCCACCCTCTTGTTCTGGTAGGCTGTGACACCATTTCCCGCATCCCGGGGTATGGTTGCAAAGACATTGATTGTCCCGCGCGAGGGATTGCCGTCTTCCGGGTCATCCTGGACAATGAGGTGCGAGGCCTTTTTGTGGTTGATGATAATCTGGCGGCCGTGGTTCACCGAGAGACGGTATTTTTTGAGTACGATTCCTTCAGGGGGCGCCTCTTCCAGCCGGGCACGGACCGTTGCCCTGCCCTTTGTCACACGGACAACGATCTCGTCTATCACACCTGGCCGGTCCTTGTTCGTTGAGAGAATCTTCTCTCCCTTTCGGGAAAGCGTATAGGTCATGTAGGAGGGGTTGCGGACCGGCCTGCCGTTTTTGAAGCCCACCGCGGTGATCTGGCAGGGTATGTCCCCGGAAGTGGCCATCTCCAGCTTGACGAAATACCCTTTCACCGGCCGTATCCTGAGTACCTCTGTTGCGGAAAGCTCCCTGGAAAAAGGAGGCCCGAGGACGGGGGCGCCCGGTATATCACCTGCCCATGCAGGCGCTGGTACGGGAAGCTTATCCATCTTGTTGAAACCGGGAGGAACGGAAAAGAGGGCAACGGACAGATCCTTTTCCTCAATGTTTTTCAGCTCTGCCGAGCAGTGGTTCAAGGGGTTGGTGATCTTCACCGGAAAGGCGTATCTCCTGGCAATCCAGGCAACCATGACGTCTTTTCTGTCCATGGAAATGATCCGCTTTTCACAAACCAATCCGTGAACGGTCTCCTGGCCCGCGGGACGTACCTTGTATTTTTTCTCCAGGTGTTGAAAGGTCTCAAAGGGATTTTTCATGAGGCTCTGCATGCTGCTGTTTGCGATCTCGATCCAGGCTTTTTCAGAGGGAACCAGGACACTGGTTTTTCCACTTGTCTGGTCGACAAGGATGGAAAGATCTTGACCGTCTTCCATGATATCCATCCGGTACCTGTGATCCTGCAGGAAAAATTTCCCGGTGGATATCTCGCCTGATTCGTTTTGCACCAGGTCGGCGGTAAAAGATACGGCCAGACAGCGTGGTATGTCCGACAGGGCCTGGGCGATAATGACGCACAGAAGAACAATGAAAACCTTTGGGTTGTCGATGGTCATGAGGTCTCCCGCTTGAGGTATATTTCAGAAATCCAGAAAGCCGGAAGTCGCCAGTCTTCGTGCCGTCTTTGATGGAAAGATGAAGATCGGCCTGCCGCATCTCAACCTGGTTGCCTAGCTCTGCGGAGCAACGGATACGCCACCTGCCTGATTCTCATCGCTTTGGCGCCCCTCCCAGCGGGCATGAAGATCTATCCGTAGAGCATGGCCTAACATACCGTGACTGCGGTCACAGATAGGTCACAAAACAGAAGAAATTTGGGCTGATTTTCAGGTTTTTTGCGCGGAAACAGCCGTACCGCCTGTAGCGGGTTTGATTGCATGGGAGCAGAGCGAGAGGAAAATGAAGAGATTCCCCGCTGTGCGGGCAAAGCCCGTTGTTGGCTTTATCCCGCCAGCAGGCTCAGCCACAGCACATAGGTGGCCATGGAGAGAAGGGTGGTGGTGACGATGGTGCCGCTGGTGGTGCCGGTATCCCCGCCCAGAGTGGCGGCCAGGATGAAGTTGATGGTTGCCGAGGGCGAGGCCACCAGGATGATCATGACCCTGGCCATGGTATCCAGGGGCAGGGCAAGGATGTGCAGAAGGAGCAGGGCAACGGCCGGCATGAGAAGGAGTTTGCAGGCCGTGGACAGGAGGACGACCATCAGGTTGCCCCGGAGCTGATCGCGGCGCAGGGAGGCGCCGATACTGAACAGGGCGAGCGGCAGGGTGGCGCCGGCAATGATATCCAGGGTGCGGCCGAGGACGTGCGGCAGGCCGAATCCCAAGGCTGCCAGGGCCAGGCCGGCCATGCAGGACAGGACCAGGGGATTGAACAGGCTGGTGCGGAGCAGGGAAGCGGTGGATCCCCGGCTGTCCCGGTTGTCCAGGCGGAGGCTGAGCACGGACAGGAGGTTGACCAGGGGCACCATGAAGGCCAGCAGCACAGAGGCGTGGAGCAGGCCGGTGTTGCCGAAGGCCGCGAACGACACCGGCAGACCCATGTAGGCATAGTTGGCCCTGAAGGAGTTCATCATGAACGATCCCCTGGCCCGGCGGGGCACCAGCGGAGTTCTGGCCACACCCCAGGTGATGGCGAACATGAGAAGGATGGTGGCCGCCATGACCAGCAGAAGGGGCGGATTGACTACATGCCGGACATCGGCGGCCGAGATCTTTCTGAACAGGAGCGCCGGCAGCAGCAGGTGGTAGATCAGCCGGTTGCAGTGCTCGGTGAAGCGGGAGTCGACGAGGCCGGCAAGCTGCAGGCCCTTGCCGGTGAAGAGGACGAGGAAGACCGGGGCGACGACCGCCAGGGTGGTGGTCATCAGAACAGGCTGAAACGCACGTTCCAGCCCCCTGCCAGGATGGTGCCCATGACCGGTGATTTGATCTCCCAGGGCTGGAAACGGTACTCCGAGTCGCGGCGGTCCCGGTAGGCCTCCACGCTCCAGTCGGGCCCGGTGGCCACCCGGAAGCAGGGCCGGGGCAGGGCCAGGAAACCGGTCTTGACCTTGACCGGGCAGAGATCAAAGTCCACCTTTCGCGCCCGGTCGGTCATGGTCACCGTCTTGGTGGCGTTGTCCAGTTCCAGGTGCAGTTCAAAGGTTTTTTTCATACCCGCCCTGTCCATCCTCTCGCACCAGGCCGGGTCGTCGTGACGCCAGCAGACGATGAGCCTGTGCCGTTTCTCCTTCACCCGGACCGGCGCTTCCATGTCGTTGATGGCCAGGATCTTCTCCCGCAGCAGGTCCTGGAGCACCGGTTCGCCCCTGCCGGGGAAGAACCAGACCCTGCGGATGATGATGCCCAGAAGAAAGGGCAGGGACAGGCCCACCAGTGCAGCCCAGCTCAGCAGGGCGAGCAGGTACTGGCCGGTCTGGAGGCTGGCGCGGACCAGGAGCACCGGCAGCAGGCCCAAGCCATAGAGCAGGGCGAGGAGGAAGAGGAAAAAACCGGTCTGGATATATCGTTTCAGCATGGTTTTCCGTGACAGTTCGTAATAGTTCACCGCTATCTCGTGATCCCTGCATCTACCATGGTTCCCGCAGGACCGATCCCGGATCCGGGGTGAGAGCGCCGGTCAGGCTGTTCATCTCGGCCTCCATGCCAAGCGGCAGGGCGCTGTTGCGTCGACCGTGGCCACAGGGGACGTTGCCCCACACCGGAAACGATGCCTCCGGGGTCAGCTCCAGGACCCGTTTCCAGACCTGTTCCTGCAGGCGGATGGTCTCCAGGGGATCACCGGACGGATGATCGAAGCTGCCCAGGAGCAGGCCGGCCACCCGCTGCAGCCGGCCCGCCGCAGCCAGGTGGGTGAGCATACGGTCGAGCCGGTACATGGGCTCTCCGGTGTCCTCGAGAAGGACGATGGCATCCTGCCAGGGAGGCTCCCATGGTGTCCCCAGCAGACCGGTCAGGCAGGAGAGATTGCCCCCCATGAGCCGGCCCCGGCAGACACCGGGCCGCAGGATCTCGATGGTGCCAGGTTCATGGAGTCCGGCCAGGTCACCGGCCAGCAGGGAGAAGAGCCGCCGGAGGTCCTCTGTTTCCGACCGGACCAGGGTGGTGACCATGGGACCGTGCAGGGTCACCAGGCCGGCCTTGCAATACAGGGCCGCATGGAGCACGGTCAGATCGCTGAACCCCACCAGCCACTTGGGATGACGGCGAAAAAAGTCCATGTCCAGGCGGTCGGCGATCCGCAGGCAGCCGTAGCCGCCGCGCATGGCCAGCAGGGCCCTGACCTCCTCGTCGGCCCAGAGGGCATGCAGGGCACGGATCCGTTCGCTGTCCGGTGCGGCCAGGTATTCGCTGTCAGCGGGATCGGTGGCGATCAGGCGGATGGCAAAGCCCATGTCCCGCAGGATACGCATGCCCTGCTCGGCCCGGTACCGGTCCCGCACCGGACCGGCCGGCAGAATGATGCCGATGGTGTCGCCTGGACGAAGCCGCGGCGGCAGGAGAATGGGGGCCGGCGGAGCCAGGGCGCGTGTATCATCCATGGTGGCTCATCGCCTGGATCAGACGCAGACCGTGCAGGGTCAGGTCGGGTTCGATCCGGTCAATGGCTGCGGCAAAGGGGGCTACCAGATGGGCCATGCCGCCGGTGGCCACGGTGGGCACCCGGTCCTGGTCCGGGGCCAGTTCCCTGGCCAGGATCTCCACCATCCGGTCCACCAGGCCGCCGAAGCCGTACAGCATGCCGGAGCGGATGGCGGCCACGGTGCTGGTGCCGATGACCTGTTTCGGTGTTGTGCTGATATCCACCCTGGGCAGCTTGGCAGTACGGCCGGCCAGGGCGTCGAGGGAGATGCCGATGCCCGGATGGATGGTGCCACCCACATATTCTTTGTCAGAGTTGACACAGTCAAAGGTGATGGCGGTGCCGAAATCGATGACGATCAGGGCCTGCTCCAGGATATCCCATGCTGCCACCGCATTGACGATCCGGTCCGCCCCCACCTCGGCCGGGTTGTCGGTGGCCACGGTGATGCCGGTGGGCGTGGTGTGGTTGACCCGCATGGGCGGGGCGTGCAACCGCTTACCCAGGTATTTGTCCGCATACTCCAGCCAGCTCGTCTCCAGGGTCGGCACCACCGAGGAGACGATGAAACCGGTGATGGCCTCGGCATCGAATCCGGCCATCTGGAACAGGGCATGGTAGCGGATGGCCAGCTCGTCGGCGGTCCGGTCCCGGTCCGACTTGAGACGCCAGTGGGCGACCAGGCGGTTGTCATCGCTGAACAGTCCGCTCACGGTATGGGAGTTGCCTACATCAACGGCCAGAAGCATATCTTGCCCGGAAAAACATAATGTAAAGGGTGAACAATATATCCAATGCCGGCGTATTGCCGTTTGTTATGTATGCAAATATCGCGACGGACATGGGCCCTGCCGCACATCATTGCCCCGGTCTGATCGTGCAAGAAGGAAAGCGGGG
>JALSNC010000069.1 GCA_026987195.1 Desulfobulbaceae bacterium
CGGTGTCTCCAGGGTGGGCGAGATGAACATCCGCCCCGTGGCCACGGTGCGGATGGCGTCGATGAGCATGTCGAAGCTCTCTTCCTTGAGCATGTAGCCCAGCGCGCCCGCCTTGAGGGACTCCACGGCATAGTAGCAGTCCGCATGCATGGTCAGGATCATGGCCCCGGTTTCCGGGGCGATTTTTTTCAGGCGCCTCGTCACCTCGATACCGCTCAGTCCGGGCATGGCAATGTCGAGTACGGCCACGTCCGGCTGCAGTGCCTCGATCCGGCGCAGAGACTCCTGGCCGTCACTGGCCTCGCCGATGACGTCGATATCGCTGGTCGAGGCCAGCAGGGTCCGCAGTCCCTGTCGGAACATCTGGTGGTCATCGGCAAGAAAGACTGTGATCATCCGTATCTCCTTCCCGGATTAGTGGCGCCGGGTGCGGTCTTGTTGCTGCCGTCCCTGTAAGACTGCACCATGTTGCCGGATTTGCCAAGGAAAATCCGTCATTCCGCTCCGGCATCGTCTCCGCCACCCCCGGCGGACCCGTTAATGGGAATGTCGATGGCCACCCGGGTTCCCTTGCCCGGATGGGACTCGATGGAGATGGTCCCGTTCATGGCCGTGGTCCACTGCCTGATGCTCATGAGGCCGATGCCGTTAAGGTCTGCGGACGCTTCCTCCAGCCTGCCGGTATCGAATCCCTGGCCCTCGTCGTCAACGGTCAGGCGGACATGGTTGTCCTTTTTCTTGACCGTGGCCACGATCTCCCGGGCCCGGGCATGTTTCCATGCGTTGTGGAGCAGCTCCTTGAAGGACCTGAACATGTAGATCATCTGGGATTCGGACAGACCCAGCGATCCCGGTATCCCGTAGACCGATACCTTGACCCCGGTACGCTTGGTGAAGTTGTCGGCATACCAGAGCATGGCCGGGACCAGTCCCCGGTCGTCGAGCACGGCGGGGTAGAGGTCGAAGATCATGGTCCGGATCTGGCGGATCATGACACCGATCAGCTCGCGGGCCTGCCGCAGCTGTTCCACGAGTTTTCTGCAGGAGCTGTCAACGGCACCGCATTCCCGGGCGGCCCGGTCCTCGACCTCCTGGATTTTGAGGTTGACCAGGGCCAGGTTCTGGGCCATCTCCTCGTGCAGGACCTGGCCGATGTGGCGACGCTGGCGCTCCTCGGCCAGGACGATCTCTTCCTGGAGCTGTTTCTGAAAAGCGGCCCGTGCCTCCTCCTGCCGTTTGACCTCGGTGATGTCGCGGAGGATACCCTCGTAGCCGACCAGGTTGCCCTCTTCGTCATACCGGGCGGTGGCCGTCATGGTACAGTGGCGCCTGGAGCCGTCCGGCCGCCGGAGGTAGGTCTCGAAATCCTTGACATAACCCCTGCGGTGGATCTCTTCCAGGATGGTGGCATTGGCATGGTCAAAGCCGTGTTCTATGCTGGAACAGTTGAGGGAGAGTTCGTCCGGTGAACTGGTCTCGTCCAGGCCAAGCAGCTTCATGCCCGCCTTGTTGATGTCGACGATGGTGCAGTGGGTATCGGTGACAAAGATGCAGTCGCGTGAGTTTTCGAAGATCTGGCGGTAGTTGGACTCGGAGAGCTGGAGCCGGCGGATGGTTTTTTCCAGCTTGTCCGCCATTTCGTTGAAGAGATGAGCGAATTTGCCCATGTCGTCTCTGGAGTAGACCTCTGCCCGGGCCGAGAGGTCGCCCTTCTGGATCTCCTTGGCGGCCCGGGCCAGGGAGACGATGGGACGGGAACAGTTCCATGCCACCAGGATCGCGGTGACGATGCAGATGACCAGCAGAAGCAGGGTGAAGATGAGCAGGGAGCGGACATATTCCCGGAAACCCACCAGCAGGTTGACATCATCCACGGTGGTCATCAGGATCCAGTAGTCGCCATCCCTCCCCTCGCCGTCACGGGTCACCACCCGGATGCCACCGGTTCCGGCAGCGGGAGAGCTGAAATGGATCCGGTGGAAGGCGAAGAGGGTCTGCTTGTAGGTCTGACGGCTCCTGCGGATGACAACGCCCCGCTCGTTGTCCCGGAGCCATTGGCTGAGCTCCGGCTCGTCGCTGAAAAAGGTGGCGCCGCTGCCGCGTTCCAGGTCGAAGGTCTTTTTCCGGTCCGGATGGTAGAGATAGTGGCCGTCCCGGTCGAGAAGAAAGTAGACCTCGCCGCCATGAAGTTCATCCTGCTGTTTGGCAATGATGTCGAGAAAAGCGGAGCCGAAGACGGAGAGGAACAGGATACCGTTTTTTTCACCCTCCCCGTCGACCACGGACAGCGCATAGCGGAGGACAGGCTGCCGGGACTGTTCCGTGGCCGGTACGCCGGTGTCCATTTCCATGGGGGAGACCATGACTTCGCCTGGCCCGAGTTTCAGGGCAGCCCGGTACAGGGGATGTCCGGACCAGTCCACCGCCGGCGATGGCGGCGCCGTACAGACGCTGTTCCGCTCACAGTCGATCCGCAGCCGCACCCGGCCGCCCATGTCGAGCAGGACGATCTGCCGGAAGATCTGGTGGTGCCGGGCGATGTTGAGCAGCATCTCCTCCGCGCGTCTCCGGCAGTCAGGCTCCCCGGCGCCGAGCACATCATGCAGCAGGGGCAGGTCTCGCAGCATGAGCAGGTCCCGCCGGATCCACTGCAGGACCGACTGGATGTCGGAGTCGATGAGGCGAAGATCGATGATCGCCCGTTCCCGGGCCTGTTCAAGGGCGAACTGCCGTTGCTTGTACCGGGCATAACCGCTGCTGATGATGACAACGGAAACCGTGAGAATGATGAAGATGAAAATCAGTTTTCCGCGCAGACTGGTCAACATGGTCATCTCTGACTGCTGCTGGTGCGGGACAGGGGGGAGGCTGAACAGTGCTGGTCAGAAAAAACTGCAACCCGGCGCAGGCGCCGGGTTGCAGGAGGAGGAGGAGAGAGGAAGCGGGAAACAAGCCACACTGACATCATAGGGTAAAAGGTAGGAGGATGCTGTCGGCAACATTGACCTGCCTCCGGCGCCCCTGTGCTGAATCGGTGGTGGCAAATCGTCGATTCAGTGTTATTGCACAAGTGTTCTTCGGGTAGCCTTGCGCGATCGGGTTGACGCGTAACGTTTTCCACGGCTTCCTGCCTTGGGGCAATAGCGTTTGCACATCAGACAGACCGTGGGGCTGGTTACGGGCAGACCGGATTTTATGCAGGTTGTATTTTGACTTGTTTCCACGGATTCACTCCCTTGTGCTTTACTTATATGACATGCGGGACTGGAAAGGAATCCTGAAAAGACGGTATTTTTCATACCCGGTTCAGGGGAGGAAGGGGGCGGATTTTCAGGTAGACGGGAAGACGGTATTGCCGGCGCGGCCGGCTCGGGGGACGGGCAGGGATCTGTGAGATCAATTGAGCTTATATTTAACCATAAAAGGATCGAATGGTCGAGAGTTTTTTCACCTGCGGGGGTATTTTCTTTCCGGCGGAGGATGTTGTCCTTTGGGGCAAAAAATCTTGCTTTTTGCTGGAGCCACAGGTAATATTCACTGTTTTGTGGCAATGAAAGGGTGTTCTGGGAGAGAAGGGCTTGCCGACAGCCGGGGCGCAGCCAGGAGAAAATTATCGCAGATCGAAGAGATATGAGTTTTTTTCTTGCTGCGCTGCCGGAGTCGGATGAAGACCCCCTTGTTCAGGATGGCCTGAAACCTTTCGTGAGGAGTATATACAATGGCCCGTGTATGTGAAATCTGTGGCAAGGGACCGGCTACCGGCAACAATGTCAGCCATGCCCACAACAAGAACCGGCGTCGCTGGCTGCCGAACCTGCAGAAGGTTCGGACCGTAACCGACAGTGGACGAACGGTCCGTATCCGTGTCTGCACCCGGTGTATCCGTTCCGGTGCAGTCGTCAAGCCGGCCTGACCGGCCTGTTGCCATGTCCCGTAAAAGATGATGGCGTCGCAAAACGTCCGATCTGCCGCGTTGTAGCGGGTATGGCCAATGCCCGACGTACTCCATGTACGCATCTGCCTGGCCGACACCGCTACGCCTCGGAGACTCACTCTGTTCGCTTACCTGCGGCCAGGCACGCCTGCACTGGTAAGCGGAGACTCCGAATCTGCGGCCCCTGAGAGCGCTTACACCATTGTGGTCGGACAAACCGATGTTGAGCCATCCGTGAGGGGTTACTGATGGGCTTCTTACGAGTCCATCAGAGATCAGTGGTAATTCAAAAACGGTTGCCGACAGCGGTGAATTGTTACCAATGTCCGGGCGGGGCGGGATGATTCGCTTTTTCCCGCCTTTTTGTTGGCCGACCCAGCGGGTCCGCCGGGAGCTGCAGTGACTCGCAGACGCCGCCGGCCGGAATCGCGGGGGGATGGAGGAAGACGTGCCCCCGAACAACAATCGTCAGGAGGAAGCAATGAGCCAGGAAGAAGTCCGTTTTCTGCCTTACGAGGAAGCCTTGCGTATCGTGGCCGCCATTCAGGAAGAGGAGGATGTGCAGCGGCCCAATCACCGGATACTCACTGTCTACAACCACGATGACAAGGAGATCTGCTGGTTCGATTTCGACGAGGTGATGCGGGATGCCGCGCCGGCCAGCAAGGAAGAGGAAAAGGACGTGGTGGCAAAGTACATCATGCACCGCATTCCGGACTGGGCCCTGGATATGTGATAGTCCTCCTGCCGGGGCCTGTCGGTCGGCCGCCCCGGAGAGCGAAAAAGCTGCCGCAGGCGGCCGCCGCTTACACCATTGTGGCCGGACAGACCGATGGTCAGCCATCCCGTGAGGGGGTACGGTCGGCTCATATCACTCCACGGGGCATTGCCGGCACCCGGTCTGCCCCGAGGACATACCCGCCATCCAGCCGGATCACTGCGCCGGTCATGAAATCGGCATCCTCCAGCAGAAAAAGGATTGCCCGCACCACCTCCTGTGTCGTTCCGGTCCGTCCGAGCAGTGTATGGTCCAGGAGCGCTTTCTTCTGGCCGGCGGTGAGCAGATCCCAGCCCCTGGTGCCGGGACCGTGCCTGGTCTCGATGATGCCGAGCATGATCTCGTTGACCCGGACCGATGGTGCTCCCAGCCGGGCCCAGGTCTCGGTGAAGGAACAGATCCCCCTGTTGGCAGCGGCATAGCCGTCGTTGAACAGCAGACCGGCCGGCCCGCTTCTGCCCACCATGCCGGCGATGGATGATATGTTGACCACCGCGGCCTGTTCCGCGGCCCGCAGCAGGGGCAGGCACTGTTCAAACACCAGCCACTTGGCCCGAAGGGTGGTCTCCATCTCCCGTTGCCACTGCCCCCGGTTGACCTGCCGCTGGTAGGAGCCGTGGACCACCGGCATGCCACCCCGTTCGATGTTGTTGACCAGCAGGTGCAGGTTGCCGAACGCTTCTTTCATGCGGCGGGCAAGCTCCTCCACCTCGGCGGGCCGACGCAGATCCACCCTCGCCACCAGGTGGTCTCCTTCCATGGTCCTGAACTCTTCTGCCATTTTTTCCGATGCCTCTGGCCAGTCATACCAGGTCAGGGCGAGGCGGACCCCCCGGGCGGCCAGCGCCCGCGCCGTGGCCAGACCGATACCCCTTGATGCACCGAGGACCAGTCCATTTTTTCCTGCAAGTTTCATGGTGTCATGCCCTATAATAGAACCCAGATCGTGCAGTTGTCCGGTATTCAAACGTCGCTACAGGCAAATCGTTGCCCTCACGGGATGCCTGACCATCAGTTTGTCCGGCCACAATGGTGTAAACGCTCCTGGGGGCCGCAGATTCGGAGTCTGCGCTTACCTGTGCAGGCGTGCCTGACCGCAGGTAAGCGACCGTAGGGAGACGCCGATAGCCTGCCTGTGCGGGCAGGCACGACCGTGCAAAGAGGTAAGCGAAGACTCCGTGCGGCTCCTGCGAGCGCTTACGGCAAATCTGCTGCGTCAGCTTCCCTTTTTCGTGCCCGATGCACCAGGAGGAGACCTGTGCCGAAAATGGCTCGCTTCCTTGCTTGAACCGGCGGTACTTTTACTGATCAGTTCCACCTGGCCTGGGTGGCCAGGGCCTGCCGGTTCATCTCTACACCACTTCCCCGGATTGAACAATGCAACTTCCCCGTTTTTTCGTTTTCCCGGCCCCTGTCATTCTTGTCGCCCTGTGCCTGCTTCTTGTCTGTCTGCACCCGGCACCGGCCCTCACCGCATCCCCGGCCACATCATTGTCCGTCTCCGGCGGTGGGTGTATCACCAGCGGCTGGCCATGGGATGATTCCGATCTCAGGCCGGACCCCGGCCTGGTCTATGGCACCCTGGGCAACGGCCTGCGCTATGTGATCCTGGCCAACCATGAACCCCGCGGCCGGGTGGCGCTCTACCTCGATGTCCAGGCCGGCTCTCTGTATGAGACCGAGGAGCAGCGTGGGCTGGCCCATTTCCTGGAGCACATGCTCTTCAACGGTACCACCCACTATCCGCCCGGTACCCTGGTGAAGTATTTCCAGTCCCTGGGCATGGGGTTCGGTGCAGACAGCAATGCCCACACCGGATACGACGAGACGGTCTACAATCTTTTTCTGCCCGGCACCGGTGAAAAGGACCTTGACCAGGGACTGCTGGTCCTGGCCGACTATGCCCGCGGCGCCCTGCTGCTCGAGGAGGAGGTTGAGCGCGAGCGCGGCGTTATCCTGGCGGAAAAACGGGCCCGCGACTCCGCCGCCACCCGGGTGGCAAAGGAGCGGTTCCGGTTCGAGTTCGCCGGTACCCGGGTTGCGGTCCGGGATCCCATCGGTACGGACCAGAGCCTGCTTGCGGCCGACAGTGCACGGCTGCGTTCCTACTACGACGCCTGGTACCGGCCCGACAACATGATCGTCATCGTGGTCGGGGATGTGGACCCCGGCGTTGCCCGCAGGGCCGTGGTCCGTCATTTTGCGGGCCTGCGTCCTGCACCGGTTAAGCCGGTCTGCCCTCCCTTCGGCCGGGTGGCCGAACAGGGTACCGATGTGCTCTATCAGCATGAACCGGACCTGGGCTACACCGAGGTCGCCCTGGAGACGGTCTGGAATGTGGAGCCGGAGGATGATACCCGGGCCTGGGAGGAGACACAGCTCAGGAGGTATGTGGCGGCATCGATACTTGACAACCGCCTCTCGCGCCTGGTTTCCGAAAAGGACAGCCCTCTCACCAGGGTCAGGGTCTACTCCGGGATCTTTGTCCGGCGCCTCGGCTATGCCTCCCTGGGCGGCCGGGTTGACCGGAACCGCTGGCAGCAGGGCCTGACCCTGCTGACCACCACTCTGCGCCAGGCCCTCAGCTTCGGGTTTACCGGCGATGAGCTGGCACGGGTCAGGAAGGAGATCATGGCTGAACTGGAAAGGGAGGCGCGCACCGCCGACAGCAGAGATTCCAGGAAAATCGCCGCCATGCTGATCCGCAAGCTCAACAGTGGCGAGGTTCCCCTGTCGCCGCAGCAGGAACTGGAGCTCTTTGGCAGAATGCTCTCCCGGATGAGCGTAGACGATGTCAATGGCGCCCTGCATGATCTCTGGGGGCACCAGAGGCGCCTGGTCATGGTCGCGGGAACCGCCGAGATAGGGGGGAACCGGCAACAGGCGGAGCAGGAGATCCGCAGGGTCTTCACCGATGCCTCGGCCGCACCTGTTGCACCGTGGGTCGCGGAGGCCGCTCCCGGCTTCCCCTACCTGCCCCTGCCGCAGAAAGAGGCCGGCGTCAGGGAGCACATCAGGCCGCCCGGCATCGGGGCTGATATCTATACCCTGGAGAACGGGCTTGTCCTCAATGTCAAGCAGACGGATTTCAGGAAGAACGAGGTCCTGATCACGGCCCATTTCGGTGATGGTCTGCTGAGCGAGCCAAAGCCGGGCATGGCCCGTCTTGCCGAAGGTGTTGTTGCCGAGAGCGGGGTCGGCGGCCTGACCCGGCAACAACTGGACAGGGCCCTGGCCGGTGCCACTGTCCGGATGAATTTCCGGGTAGGTGAGGAGAGTTTTTTCTTCAACGGCAGGGCCCTGAATACCGAGCTGGAGCTCCTGCTGCAACTGCTGTACGCCCATCTTGCTGATCCCGCCTTCCGGCCCGAGGCCTATCGCCTGACCATGGAACGCTACAGCCAGATGTATGGCCGCATGCGGAGTTCTGTCGAGGGGATGCTTCAGCTCGAGGGAGAGCGGTTCCTGGCCGGTGGCAACAGCCGCTATGGCATGATCCCCTGGAAGGAGTTCCGACATCTTGATCTTGCCGGTGTCCGGGACTGGCTGCGGCCCGCCTTTCTCCGCCAGCAACTGGAGATCACCGTGGTCGGTGACGTGACACCCGAAAAGGTCCTGCACCTGGTCCGCAGGTATTTCGGCTCAGCCCACCGCGACCTGCAGGCATCGGCAAGAGGCACGGGTATCGATTTTCCGGCGGGCAGGACGCTCGATCTTACGGTGAACACCCCCATCGACAAGGCCCTGATCGTGGTGGCGTGGCCCACGGCGGATTTCTGGGATATCTCCAGGACCCGGCGGCTCAACGTCCTGGCCTCGGTGCTGGAGGACCGCCTGCGGCGCGAGATCCGCGAGGAGCTGGGGGCCACCTATTCGCCGGTGGTCTACAACCGTTCAAGCCGTGTTGATCCGGGATATGGAGTCCTGCGCGCCATGCTGACCGTGGCCCCGGCACAGGCACAACCGCTTGCCGCCAGGATCGAGGAGGCCGGTAGCCGCCTGGCAGCGGCAGGGGTGGGCGAGGAAGAGCTCGAGCGGGCCTTGAAGCCGACCCTGACCTCGATCCGGGACATGATGCGCGAAAATCGCTACTGGCGGGATTCCGTACTGGCCCTCTCCAGCCGTCATCCGGTCCAGTTGCGCTGGCCCCTGTCCATCCGGCGTGATTTCTCCTCCATCACGGCCCGGGAGATCAGCCGGCTGGCGGCCCGGTACCTGGGGCCGGATCATGCGGCCCGTATCGTCATCCGGCCGGGGAAGCAGTAAGACAACAGTTCGCCGTCATCGGCGACTGACTTGAAATCCCGGTACTTTTACGACACAAGGGGGTGACGCCTCAGCCCACCAGCCAGATGGCCATATCCTGGGCCTGCTGCATGGTGCGATCAGAGACGCCGCCCATGAATCCCTTGGCGATGTCACGTCCCCGTCTGCCGATAACAATGGTGCCGCAGTGGTGCCTGCGGGCCTGGCGCAGCAGGTCGCGGCTGGCATCCAGGTCACGGCGCATGGGCAGCTGCGAGATCCGTTTTCTGTCTATGCCGTTATCCGTCAGGATCCGGGCATGGGCATGGAAAAGGTAGTTCTCGATGTCCAGGTGTTCTTTGCACCATTCCTTTCCCCATTGCCTGATGAAGTCTTCCTCCCGGGCCGCTGTTCTGCTCCCGAAGATCGGGATGGAATGGTAGAGGCAGATCTCGACATCAGGGCAGCCCTGCATGATGTAGCCCAGATGATCGGCGGCGAGAAGGGATTCCGGGGTCGAGTTGACAGCCAGCAGGAATCGGGTGGAGGTCACCTCGCCGTCGATGATCCAGAGCGGCACCTCGTGACACTGCTTGATCAGGAAGGCCGAGACACTGCCGAAAAACATCTCTCCCACCTTGCCCACCCCCCGGCGGCCCACCAGGAGGGCATCATACCTGCCCCTGCTGGCATCGTGATGGATGGCGGTGGCCACGCCGGCCGTACTCACCTCCACCCGCACGGTGATCTGTTCCTCGCCGAAACCATTGCGCAGGAGCCGCGCCCGTGCGTCCTGCAGATACCTGTCCGCCACCCGTACCCGCCGTTCCACCGCCGGTGTCTGGCCGCGCAGAGGATCCACGTCCAGCATCCAGTTCTGGTCACTGCCGGCCGATGAGACAATGGAGACCAGGTGAATGGCGATATCCGCCTCGCCGCCGAACAGCCTGATCAGGTAATCCAGGGCATTGGAACTGTAAATGGAGCCGTCGATGGCCGCCATGATCTGTTTTTTCATCGCTCTTCCTCCCTCCTTGCGCCCGGCTGGCGTCGTAATCCCTCACGGGATGGTAACCATCGGTCTGTCCGACCATAATGGTGTAAGCGCTCTCAGGGGCCGCAGATTTGTGCAGGCGTGCCTGACCGCTATAGCCTACCTATGCGGGCAGGCACGACCGTGCAAAGATGCGGTTCCTGTGAGCGCTTACCTGGCGTCGCCGGCCCGTACAGCCGGAAACCGGTGCCGGCACCACTGCCGTGAGCGGCAGAACCCTCTTTTGTTCCGGTCGTCACGTCCCTGTCCGCAGGTGGTTCCTGCCTTGGAAATAATATTAACTGTTGCATTGATCCATATACTTACCATATTATGAAGGATACGGCACGGTCGGAGCGGGTCTGGCGTGCAGTAACCCCTTACGGGACAACCAACCATCGGGTTTCTCGACCACAATGGTGCAAGCGCTCTCAGGAGCCGCAGATTCGGAGTCTGCGCTTACCTGTGCAGGCGTGCCTGACCGCAGGTAAGCGACCGTAGGGAGACGCCGATAGCCTGCCTGTGCGGACAGGCACGACCGTGCAAAGAGGTAAGCGAAGACTCCGTGCGCTCCCTGTGAGCGCTTACGGCGTGCACTGATACCTGGCCCCGCATGGTCGTGCCGGTTTCAGATGCAGGGGACCGGCCCGGACAGGATGCCGGTCCGGCAGGGGCGGCCGCTTGTGGCCGCCGTCGGACGCTCAACCGGCAGCATGACAGGAGGAATATGGACAGGGAAAGTGAACGGCGCAGGAATATCCGTCTGCCCCTGGGGGCAGGTGTGGAGTGTCATGTCGATGTCGGTGGAGCGCGGTATGTCGGCCCGGTGCGGGACCTGAGCATGGCCGGGCTCTTTCTCCTCACCGGCGAGCAGCCCGGGGAGCAGGGAACGTGCACGGCGAAGATCGTCTTTCGCGGTCGCTACAGTGATCTGGAGATAGAGTCCCTGCAGGGAGCCATTGTCCGGGTGGAGGAAGATGGTTTCGCTCTTGCCTTCACCCATTTCCTGGAGTGGTTTTCCCTGGTGCCCCTGTACCTGAAAAAGATGCAGGGGCCGTTGTAGATCTCACCTACCGGTTCGCCACCACTGGCAACACCCGTAATCCTGCAGGAAATTGTCACAATTCAGCGGTGATGGCGTCGCAGAAAGTCCGATCTACCGCGTTGTGGCGGGTACGTCCAATGCTCGACGTACTCCATGTGCGCCTTCGCCTGGCCGACACCGCTACGCCTTGTATATCGAACGAGTGTGATGGACTTTTTACGGGTCCGTCAGGCTTCAGAGATGGCCAGGCATCTCCTGCGCAGTCCCACCCTGTCACCCATGGTCCGGGCCTGGCCGAGGCTGTGGTATCGTCATGCGACCGGGCTGCGCAGGTGTGGTGCATATCTCCGCTGTTCAGCCCTGCCGGAGAGCCCTGCTGCCACTGCCCTGCGGCGGGCGGAGTCCGGCCATGAGATCCTGATCTGCACCGATGCCGGTGAGACCGGCAGCCGGGTCCGTGCCGTCATGCCGGATCTCGTGATCATCGAGGACCGTTTTTCCGGCAATGCCCGGGCCGGCATCGAGGCGGCCCGGCGCCTCAGTGCCGACCCGCAGCTCTGCCGGATCCCCCTGCTCATGCTGTCGGACTCCAACCGGGAGGGCGGTCTGCCCTTTGGCCCCGGTGCCGGTGACATCAGCGAGGATTTCCCGCCCGTTGATGCCCTGCTCGATTTTCCGGTGACCTCCGACCTGCTGCTGACCACGGTGGCCTCCCTGCTTGCACCCGGCGGCCGTGACCCGCGTCGCCCCTGCAGGCCCGTTTCCGGCTGAGAACCAACGACTGTTGCCTCTCTTTCCCGGCTTCCCGGGGCTGGTATCAGAAGGCGAGCAAATAAAAACAGAGCGCCACCAGGGCGATGCTGAAGGTCCGGAAGCACTGGCTGAAGAGGATGAGCTGCATGGCGAGCCGCGGTCTGAATATGCCGGCATAGTAGGGGAACTGGTGGCGGATACTGCGGATGGGCGAGGAGAGGATATTGCCGATCAGGAGGGTGAGCACGATCTCGCGGGCATGCATGGTGCCGTTTGCGAGCAGGGCGCCGGCCGCGGCCAGGCCGGCCGTGAACTCGGCCGCCACCTGCAGGGCGATGATGGAGACGGCCTGGGGCGTGAGCCAGGAAAGGAACCCCAGGTGCGCGGAGAGGAAGTCCTCCAGGAGGTCGAACACCCCTGCGCGGCTGAGGAAAAAGAACAGGACATAGATGGGAACGGTGAAACGGATGATCCTGCGGATCCTGCGCCTGAATCGCTTCCAGGTTCGCTGCCAGGCGCCCTGGAGATCGTTTCCCCTGTCCATGGTCATTTCGCCCGCCGGGCCATGGGCCGTGCCGCTGAGGAGGAAGTGGCTGACCAGGGTGATGAAGAGGGTACGCAGAAGGGCGGCCCCCAGGGTGAGGCCGATATAGACGAATGCCGCCCCCTTGATCAGGGGCGCAGTGATGAAGAAGGTGGTCGGCAGGTGGAGGAAATAGGTGGGCAGGCTGTTGAAGAGATTGGCCAGGATCAGCTCCTTCTTGCTGATTCTGCCCTTGCTGTAACCTTCCGACAGCATGGTGTTGGCGCTTACTCCTGAAAAGAAGGCCATGGAGAAGGCGGCGCCGGTGAGGTCGGAGAGACGGGCGAACCGGGTCAGGGGGCGGGCGACCACGGCCATCTTCCGGGTCCAGTTGAGGGCCTCGATGAAGTTGGCGACCAGAAGGCCGATGGAGATGAAGAGCAGCAGCCGCAGCAGTGGCCAGGCCAGATGGTGCCAGAGGAGGGAGAGTGTTTCCGGGAAAGCCATGGATGTGCGGGAGGGTGGAAAGAAAAGGCGGATCAGGCAACGTGGCGCCGTGCTGTGCCAGCGTGCGGTTCGCGGCAGCCAAAACGCTGCCCTGGCTCCGGTAACGATTTACCGGACAGCGTACGGCGCCACTATAGCCTGATTCAGGAATAGAGCAAGGGGGCCGGGATGAAAAAAAAGCTCGAGACCGAAAAAATCCCCATCTATCTCTGGCTCGATGACATCGAGGAGGGGGCCCTGGAGCAGGCCAGGCACCTGGCCAACCTGCCCTTTGCCGTTCATCATGTCGCCATCATGCCGGATGCCCACCAGGGCTATGGCATGCCCATCGGCGGGGTCCTGGCCACCAGGGACGTGGTTATCCCCAATGCGGTGGGTGTGGATATCGGCTGCGGCATGTGCGCTGTCCGTACCAGCCTGACCGAGGTGCCGCAGGAGATGCTCAAAAAGGCGATGTCCGGCATCCGCAGGCATGTTCCCCTGGGCTTTCGCCATCACCACCGGCCGTTGCCGGCAGACAGGCTGCCGCCCTTGCCGCAAGATCCGGCCCGGACCCTGCCCGTGGTCTGGAAAGAGTTCGGCAGCGCCCGTGCCCAGGTGGGCACCCTGGGCAGCGGTAACCACTTCATCGAGATTCAGAGGGGAAGTGACGCCAGGCTTTGGGTCATGGTCCATTCCGGCAGTCGCAACCTGGGCTACAAGGTGGCCGGCCACTACAACAGGGTGGCCGTGAGACTGGCACCGAAAATGAAGGTCCGGGTGCCGAAGAACTGGCAGCTGGCCTACCTGCCCCTGGACAGCGCCGAGGGACGACGGTACCTGGATGAGATGCGCTACTGCGTGGAATTCGCCCTGGCCAACCGCAGGGAGATGATGGAGCGGGTACAGGAGGTCCTGGCGGATCTCGCGGGGCCGGTGGAGTTTGCGCCCATGATCAACATCGCCCACAACTATGCCGCACTGGAGGTCCATTACGGCGAGGAGGTCATGGTGCACCGCAAGGGGTCCACCAGGGCGCGTCGCGGTGAAACCGGCATCATTCCCGGTTCCCAGGGCAGTGTCAGCTATATCGTCCGCGGCCTGGGAAACCCGGCATCGTTCCATTCCTGCTCACACGGTGCCGGCCGGATCATGGGCCGCAAGCAGGCGCAACGTCTCCTCGACCTGGAAATGGAGAAGAAAAAGCTCGATTCCCGTCACATCCTCCATGCCATCCGCCACCGCCGGGACCTGGACGAGGCGCCCGGGGCCTACAAGGATATCGGCCAGGTCATGCGCAACCAGGAGGACCTGGTGGAGATCGTGGAGGTCCTGGAGCCCCTGGCCGTGATCAAGGGCTGAGGCGGGCTCGGTGTACCGGGGATGCGCTGCGGCAGATCGCTCCGTATCCGCCCATGCCGCCTGCATCGCCGGGAGCTGCACCATCACTTGCCGCCGCAGGGGTAACCCCTCGCGGGATGACGAACCATCGGTTTTTCCGGCACGTAACAGTTTGTCGCTATCGGCAACTACCTTGAATTACCGGTGCTTCTGCTGAACTTTTACCCGGGTACAATGGTGTAAGCGCTCTCAGGGGCCGCAGATGGCGTGCCGCTGAACGCTGACGGCTCAGAAGGAGGCGCCGTCCATGTAGGGGATATCACGTTCGATGAAGCGGGCCATGGTGTCCAGGCCGCGATCACGGGCACCGGCATCGAACTGCTGCTGGGCCTGTTCCGCCTTGACCTGTGACCTGGAGTAGAAGCGGCGGCGCTGGTCAAAGGTCTTTTTCCAGTCTGTATACTGGGCCATCACCATCTTTTTGATTGTTCCCGCTTTTTTCATTTCCACTATCCGGCGGTTGATCTCCGGCAGCAGGTCCCTGTAGGGAGATGTCCGGGCAAAGGCCATGTGGAAATACTGGACCGTGGCCGGCTTGTCCATGAACCGGATCCTGTCCTCGACCTGGAGCAGTTTGGAATAGATGATGGCCGGATAGAGATCGATGATCAGATAGTCTGCCGTGTCCTCCCCCAGCATCTCGAAGGCCCGCTCGTAGGTGGTGTAGGTGACATCGAGTTTGGCCCTGATATAGCCATCGAACTTGTCGCCGAAGCTCTCGCCGCTATGGGCCACGCCCTTTTTGCCGATCAGGTCTGTCCAGCAGTTGCAGGCAAACGTGTTGCCCTTTTTGGTGACGATGACCACCGGACTTTCCAGGTAGGGCTCGGAAAACTCCAGGTAGGCGGCCCGCTCCCTGTTGCGGTAGGCGGAGACGATCAGGTCGATGGCGCCGGTTTTCGCCCTGGCCTGGACCTCGGCCCAGGTGCCGGCCGGTCTGATGACAAACGGGACCCCCAGCGGTTGCAGTGTTGTCTCGGCGAGCCAGGGGCCGATGCCGACAAGCTTGCCTCCCTTGTCCCAGGCAATGGGCGGTGCTTCCGGGTTGCCGCTGACCAGCATGGGCTCGGCCGCGCCGGCCGGGCTGACGGCAAGGAGGAAGAGAGCACAGCAGAGGATAACGAGCGATCTTGGGTATGGCATGGTTGCAGCTCCTGGAAACCTTGATGGTGGGACGATGCGGATCTGTGATGAATGTACCGCTACTCTTTCTGCTTTCTCACTGGGTTGGACCAGAGTAATAGTTCAGCGCTATCAGCAACTACCTGAAACTAGCAACACCTTTGGTAAAAGTTCAGCAGTGCGTCAGCTGTGCGTGATCGTGGCTGGCCGGTTATCGCCTGCTATGCGGCCAGCCGCGAGCGCGTGCAGATGGCGTGCTGCTGAGCTTTTACGTACCAGAGTGGGGGTAAAAATGCAATTGTCCTGCTGTCTTTCCTGACCGCGGTCAGAGACCGGGAAAGGGCAGGCCGGGCGCCGTCCAGGTCCGCGGCAGCAGGCAGTAGGCGTACAGGTGCCGCGGGTCCGATGCCCCGGTCAACAGGGCGAGGGCCCTGCTTGGCGTCTGCCGGCGCACCACGGCCGCCAGTGTGCCTGAAGGCGGTGTCGGCAGCCAGGCGGTCCGGTCGCTCAGGTGACGAAGCAGTCTCTGCAGGGACGACCCGGGAGGTTCGATATATACCGGGACCGCTTCCGGGGAACCGGCCAGTTCGCGGGCCACGGCAATGGCATCCTCCAGGGTGCCCAGTTCGTCGACAAGGCCAAGTTTTCTGGCGGTCGCGCCGTCCCACACCCGTCCCTCGGCGATCTTTTCCACCTGCGCCGCCGGGATCCTGCGTCCCCGGGAGACGATGGCAAGGAAGCGGGCATACCCGTCCTCGACACTGATCTGGATGGCCCTGCCCAGCTCCTCGGACAGGGGACGGGCGGGATCGCCGGCATCGGCCAGCCTGGTGGTGCCGGTACCGTCACTGTGCACGCCGATCCTGGCAAGGGAATGTTCAAAGGTGGGCAGGGCGCCGAAGATACCGATGGAGCCGGTGAGGGTGACCGGCGAGGCAACGATCCGGTCGGCATCGGCGGAGAGCCAGTAGGCACCTGATGCGGCCATGGACCCCATGGAGACCACCACCGGCCGGCCGGATTTCCTGGTCAGCTCCAGCTCGCGCCGGATCAGTTCCGCGGCCAGGGCGGAACCGCCGCCGGAATCGATACGCAGCACCAGGGCCTTGATCCGGGGGTCATTTCGGGCCTGGCGGATCTGCCGGCAGAGGGGGGTGGAGCCGATCTGTCCGACACTGCCCTCGCCATAGACGATGTCGCCGCTGGCAACGATGAGGCCGATCTTCTGCCCGGTCTCCCCGGTCTCGGTGAAGGAGGGAGTGAAGGTGGACAGGTAGTCCTCCATGGAGACCTGGCGGAAGGTGGTGCGATCCTCGGAACGGCCCACCATGCTGCTCAGGTAATCATCAAACATCTGGTGGTCCTTGAGGCCGTCCACCAGGCCGGTATCCAGCGCCATCCTGGCCGCATTGCCGCCGGCGGCCCGCAGGTGGCCCGAGAGGTTGTTGATGGCATCGTTGATGGCCCGGGCCGGCACGCCCCGGTGGTCGGCGATATCGGCACAGAAGCGGTTCCAGATATTGGTCAGCCAGAAGCTGTTGGCCTTCCTGGCCTCGGGTGACATGGAGTTGCGCATGAAGGGCTCCAGGGCGGATTTGAAGGTGCCGACCCTGAAGACATGGAAGTTCACCGCCAGCCTGTCCAGGAGCTCACGGACATAGAGACGGTAGACCCCGAAGCCCTGGAGCTCCACCGAGCCCATGGGATGGAGGTAGATCTCATCTGCCCAGGAGGCCAGATAGTACTGGGTCTGGCTGAAGGAGTCACCAACGGCGATTACCTGCTTGCCCGCCTGTTTGAACCTCCCGATGGCGCGGCCGATGGCCCGGATCTGGTTCAGACCGGCCTGCTGCAGGCGGCCCGGGGCAATGACCAGGACCCGGATCCGTTCATCGTCCGCCGCATGGCGGATCACGTCGATGACGTCCTGGAGCAGGGTCTCCTCCCGTACCGGCATGCCGAGACTGTTGCTGATGAACCTGGCCATGGGATCCATGGCAGAGGTCTCTTCGGTGAGGGTGCCTTCCGGCGCCACCACCAGGGCCGCGCCCTCGGGGATGATCGTCCGTGGGTGGTGAAAGATGGCCACCAGGAAGACAATGGCCAGCAGCAGAAAAAAGAGGGTGGTGAGCAGTTGGGTGCCGACCTGCAGGGTTTTCCAGATTCCCTGCAGGATCATCATGGCAAAGGCGAGAATTCTTTTCAAGGCAGACTCCTGGAAACAGGGACGCGGGAAGGCAGCGGAGCCGGCAGGAAACCGATGTGCTGACCGCACCGGACCGGAGGTCCGGTCAGCGGGATCAGAGTGTGCTGCCGGGAATCAGGAAGAGAATAAAAGATCTGTCAACTTATTTCAAGTTTGAGGGCCCGGCCGAGATCCTGGATGGAATAGGGCTTTTTGACGAACTGGGTGATGCCTAGGGCCCTGGCCTTCCTGATCTCGGAGTCGCTGGAATAACCGCTGGTGATGATGGCCTTCTGGCCGGGAATGTGCTGGATGATGCGCTGGTAGGTCTCGCAGCCGTTGATGCCCGGCGCCATGATCATGTCCAGCAGGACCAGGTCCACGGGCTGGCGCTTGATGAATTCCACCGCCTCTTCACCGCTTCTGGCGGTATGGGCGCGGTAGCCGAGGCGGGCGAGAAGCCGGCGGGCGATCTCGCGCTGGCTCTTCTGGTCATCCACCACCAGCACCTCCTGACCGTTGCCGCCGAGATCGGTGAGGGAAAGGACATTCTGGCCCACGTGGATATTCTCGTGGGTCACCGGAAAGTAGAGAGAAAAGCAGGTTCCCTTGTCACTGCTGGAGAGGTCCACATAGCCGCCATGATCATGAACCGTGTTCCAGACCACGGTCAGGCCGAGGCCGGTGCCGCTGCGGCCCATGTTCTTCTTGCTGTAGAAGGGATCGAAGATGTGCTGCATGTCCCTGGCCGAGATCCCGGGGCCGGTGTCCTCAACGGTGAGCACCACGTACTCGCCCCGCTCGATCTGTTCATAGCCGCTGATGGGGGACTCCACGTAACAGTTGTAGGTGGAAAGACGGATGTGGCCGCGGTCCTGCATGGCCTCGGCGGCGTTGTTGACCAGGTTGATGATCGATTTGGTGATATGGACGGTGGAGGCGGCGGTATTGAAGAGTTCCGGGTCCAGGCTGGTCTCGATGGTGATGCCGGGAAACCGCTTGCGCAGTTCCCGGTACTCCAGGGAGCCGGTGTATGCCGAGACCAGGGAGTTGAGGCTGACGACCTCCTTCTTGCAGGTCGCACCTCTGGTGACGGTGAGCAGGTCGTTGACCACGGCTGCCGCCCGCTTGCCGGCCTCGCGGATCATCTCGATCTCTTCGCGGTACTTGCAGTCCTCCTCCATGTCCATGAGCAGGAGCTCGGGATAGGTGATGATGCCGGCCAGGATATTGTTCAGGTCATGGGCCACGGCCCCGGCCATCATGCCCAGGGATTCCAGGCGCCGGGCATCGGCGAGTTTTTCCCGCAGAACGATCTGTTCCTCCAGGGCCTGCTTGTTGCGGGTAACGTCCCTGATGGCCGCCACCTGCACGGTGCGGCCGTAATATTCCATGTGCTTGACCCTGATCTCGACGGGAAACCTCTTGCCGTTCCTGGCAATGGCCATGGCCTCGAAGGGACCGATGGTATCGCCATCGATGCGCACGTCCAGCGCCTTGATGCTCTTGCGGTCGAGGAGGACGTCGAAGATCTGCCGCCCCAGCAGCTCGTCTTCGCTGTAGCCGAACATGTCACAGAGCTGGCCGTTGGCCTGGAGCAGGCTGCCGGCCTCGTAGATGATGATCCCCTCCCAGGTGGCCTGGGCAAGCTGGCGGAACCGCTTCTCGCTGGCCCGCAGCTCCTGTTCGAGCTGCTTGTGGGCGATGCCGCGTCCGACGATGCGGAGAAGTTGCTCGGCATCGCACGGTTTGCGCAGGTAGTCGTAGACTCCCAGGCGCAGCGCTTCCACGGCGCTGTCAACGCTGGCATGCCCTGTCAGGATGATGACTGCGGTGTCCGGGTGTTTGCTGTTGATATGGGCGGCGATTTCGGTGCCCGTGATGTCGGGCAGGCCGATGTCGAGGAGGACGGCCTGGTAGGTGGAATTCTGCAGGCGGAAGAGGGCTTCCCGGCCGGAGTTGGCCGTTGCCACCGTGTATCCCTCGGCTTCCAGCAACAGGCTGAGACTGCTGCAGAAATGCGGTTCATCGTCAATGATGAGAACACAGTGCGCCATTTGCTCAGGATCTGGTTGCGTGCGGGTCTAGGTGGTATGACAAGACACTTCCGGAACGGCTGCTGCTGAACTTTTACCGCGGGCTTTCCATGTTCCCATCTGGTCTGCCGAAAGCGACAGAATGTGGCAGATTGTCTCACAAAAATATTACATTTACTCAAAGGCATTGAACCGCAGTTGGTACAGAAAGTCAAAAGAAAAGTGTTTTCTTACAGGAAAGCGGAAAATCAAGTATGGCGAAGCGGAAGAGACACACTAAATATAGTACCTTTTTCAGAACTTCTGCAGGTGATGCTCCCGCCCAGTCGGCCTGTGATCTTGCGGACAATGGCAAGGCCGAGGCCCGAATGTCCCCCTCCCTTGGTGGTTATTCCGGCATCGAACAGGTTGGGCAGCAGGGATTCCGGGATGCCGGGGCCGGTGTCGGCCACTGTCAACAGGACGGCCCCCGTCCCGTCTTCCTCCTCCATCGCCCGGAGAGCGACGGTGATGGTGCCGCCGTCCCGCAGGGCATCCAGGGCGTTGCCGAGCAGGTTGAGAAGGATCTGGCGGATGCAGTCGGGATCGGTTTCGATCTCCGGCAGGGCGGGATCCGGCTCGAAGAGTATCCTGATTTCCCGGTCAGCGGGCAGGGATTTGCGGTACATCTGCAGGGTCTCTTCCAGGAGCTGGTTCAGGTCCAGGTGCCGCGGCCGGATCAGGAGCCGGTCCGTGGCCAGGTCGTCGAGCTGGCTCGTGATGTGGCCGATACGTTCGAATTCCTGGTCAATGACCGCCAGATCTTCCCTGACCGTTTCGTCATCCTTGAGCTTCATCTCGAGGATCTTGATGTAATTCCGCAGAATGGCGAGTGGATTGTTGATCTCGTGCGCTATCTTGCGGGCCACCATGGTGGCGGATGCGATACGTTCCTCGGCGATCCGTTCCGCCTGGGCCTCGTGCAGCCGGCAGAGGAAGAGGCCGGCGGCGGCCTGGCCGGCGAGCAGCCGCAGGGGAGCGGGCTGCCTGAGCAGGCGGGATTGCGGTTCCTCGATGCCGGTGACGATCAGGCCCACCACCTCCCGGTGGTGGATCAGGGGAAGGGCTGCCATGCCTCTGGTCCCCAGAAGGTGGAGGAACTGGGTGTCGAGCAGGGTGGGTGCATTCCTGCGCCCTTCCATGAACGAGTGCACAGGGTGTTTTCCGTGTACGGCTTCCCCGGCCAGGCTCTGCCCGTGTTCTGCCGGACGGAACCGGATCCGGGCCACCTGGGGCGTCAGCGGGTTGTCCGGAGAGGAGAATCCACGCAGTTCCTCCTCCTCCATGAGGAGCAGGAAGCAGGTGTCCTCGTTGAAGAGGATCTTCATGCTCTGCTCCACCGCACCGGCGATCTGCTCCCTGCTCTCGGCCCTGAGCAGGTTGTCCAGCATGCCGGTGAGCTGGGTGATGTCCCGTATCCTGGAAATCAGGCCCACGGGGGCCTCTCTGGGCCTGTCCTCGGGGTCCGGTTCCTGCTGTTTTGACGGCGCCTTCGCTGTCGGGATGCGGATGCCCAGGTTGTCGGCGACCTCCTGCAGCTGTTCTTCGATTCCGCTTGTGATTTCAGCCACCTGTTGCGGCGAAAGCCCCAGCAGCCGATGGGCGTCCTCCTCGCACTGGCGGTCCGCCGGGCTGCCGTGGCTGAGCCGGTCGGCCAGGGAGACGATCCGGGGCAGCGGCAGGCCCTGTGCCAGTTGCTCTGCCGGAAGATGGTGGAAACGGATCGCGTCGGCAAAGAGCGAGGGCAGGTGCCACTGCTGCAAGAGCCACGCTCCGGCCTCGCAGTGGTCGACCCGCAGTTTTTCACGTTCAAGTTCGACCAGCCGGCCGTCATGACATTGGACACCCTTGAGCAGGGGGGCATACTGGCCCGGAAAGGCCATCCAGAGCAGCAGTTTGCCGATATCATGCAGCAGGCCGCCCAGGTAGGCCTCCGATGGATCGGGATAGCTGATCTTCCTGGCGATCCGCCTGGCCAGCAGGCTGTTTTCGTAGGCATGATACCAGAACCGGTCCATGGAGAGCTGGCCACCTGCCTCCACCCGGCGGAAAACCTGCTGCACCGAGATGGAGACCGCCAGGTTGCGGACCGTATCGGCGCCCAGGTAGATCACCGCCTGGCGGACATCGGTGAACGGGGAACGGGCACCGATGAAGGCCGAGTTGACAAGCTGCAGGATCTTGGCGCTCAGGGTGGAGTCCCTGTTGATGATTTTCGCCACCTGCTGCAGGTCCACCTCGGAACGGTGGCAGGCATCGATGAGCCTGACCAGGACCTGGGGCATGCTGGGCAGGTTGCCGGAAATCTTTAGCCTGTCGAGGTCGGGACGGGAATCACTCATGCCGGGTACGCCTTTTTGAATAATTACGGAAATAGTTCACCGCCATCGGCAACGGCCTGGACATAGCAATACTTTGACTGGTCACGGACATGTCACGCTCTCCAGGGTGCCGGCGGCCGCGATGAACCGTGGCGGCTCATTCTGCCGCCGGACCTGACCGCCATAGCCTACCTGTGCGGACAGGCACGACCGGGCAAAGATGCGGTTCCTGTGAGCGCTTACGTCGTTTCCTCTCCTGTTGCTGCCTTGAGTATACTGTAAGGCAGCGTCGGAATACAAGCGGTGCCGGCAATAGTTCACCGCTATCGGCAACCACCTGAAAAGACCGATACTTTCACAGGCGCACAGCCAGACTTTTCCGTGAAACAGGGACGTCCTGGCCGGTTTGTCTTGACTTGCCTGATCCGAAACAGGTAAGAAATGGTCCTGGGCTGGTGTGCCGGGAGTTTCCGGATCAGAAAAAAACGGCGAAGAGGAAGAGGCGCATGGACAAGATACTGGACATCAGAACGCTGGCCTGCATGGCCGTTCTGCTCCTTCCGGGGGTGCTGACCGGTTGTGCCGGGCAGAAGACCTACGGTGCGGTGAAGTTTGTCACCCGGCCCGCCGGGGCAGAGGTGATCAATCTCAAGGACGACAGCCACCTGGGTATGACCCCGCTGCTGGTCACCTGGGAAGGGGAGGACGGCAAGCCGGAATATGTGACCGTGGAGATGCTCAAGGCAGGGTATCGTGAAGAGATCACCTCCTTCTGGGTGAACAGACGCCATAAGAGCCGGGAGGCGGCCGCGGCCGAACCCCAGCCGGTGACCGTTGAGCTGAAAAAGAGGAACTGACAGATGAAATCCATGTTTTCAGATGGTCCGGTCCGGACGGGAAGAATCGTTCTCTTTCCGCTCCTGGCCCTGGTGCTCCTGGCCGCAGGGTGTTCGCCGTCGGTGCGGACCGTTCGCTTCAAGGTCAATTCCGAGCCCGAAGGCGCCCACGTGGTCTACCGGGTGCAGGGCGGCGGCCTGCCCTGCCAGGGGCAGTGGATCTATCTCGGCAATACACCGCTGCGCAGTGTCCGCCAGTTCAGTGACGAGCAGCTCGAGGGCATCAGCAGGATCACCCTCAAGGTGATGCGTCGCGGCTATTTTGACCAGGTCCGGGAATGGGACGGCCCCTCGTTTCTCGAGGAGGCCGAGGGCAGGGGAGTCCTGTTCTGGACCCCGGAGCTGATTCCCCAGCCTGCCGGAGAATGAACGATTCCTCTGGCACTGGAGAACCACAGCCATGCGCATAGGAAATGAACACTACCGGTCCATCTGGACCGAGGGTGATGGACGCCGGGTACGGATCATCGATCAGACCCGGCTGCCCCACGAATTCGTTGTGGCCGATCTCGCCAGCCTGGACGATGCCGCCCGGGCCATCAGCGACATGCTGGTACGGGGGGCGCCGCTCATCGGCGCCACAGCAGCCTACGGCTTCTGTCTCGGCCTGGCCGCCGGGGCCACGGACAGAGATCTCGATCGGATCGGCAGACGACTTGTCGGCTGCCGTCCCACGGCGGTCAACCTGCACTGGGCCGTGCAGCGGATGGATGCCCTGCTCCGTCCCCTGCCCCTGCAGGAGCGGAGCGATGCCGCCTGGCAGGAGGCAGCGGCGATCTGTGAGGAGGACGTGGCCACCAACGAGGCCATCGGCCGCCACGGTGCGGAGCTGATCCGCAGGATCTGGCAGGACAGGGGACAGGCCGGGGCCGTCCATGTGCTGACCCACTGCAATGCCGGCTGGCTGGCCACCGTGGACTGGGGCACTGCCCTGGCGCCGGTCTACATGGCGGTCCGCGAGGGGATCCCGGTCCATGTCTGGGTGGACGAGACCAGGCCGCGCAACCAGGGGGCATCGCTGACCGCCTGGGAGCTGGCCATGGCCGGCATCGACCATCACCTGCTGGTGGACAATGCCGGCGGCCACCTGATGCAGCACGGCCGGGTGGACCTCTGCATCGTCGGCACCGACCGGACCACGGCCACCGGTGATGTCTGCAACAAGATCGGTACCTATCTCAAGGCCCTGGCCGCCCGTGACAACCAGGTGCCTTTCTATGTGGCCCTGCCGGGATCCACCATCGACTGGAGTGTGGACGACGGGGTGGCCGGCATTCCCATCGAGGAACGGAGCGGGGAGGAGGTCCTGTTCGTGACCGGCAGGTGCGACGACGGCCGCAGCGGCCGGGTCCGGATCGCGCCCGATGCCACGCCCGCGCTCAATCCGGCCTTCGATGTCACCCCGGCCCGCCTGGTCACCGGCCTGATCACTGAACGTGGCATCTGCCCGGCCTCGGCCGAGGGGCTGCGCGCCCTCTATCCGGAGCAGCGATGAATGCGCTGTTTTGCCAGCGCCGGGCCCTGCTCGATACGGCCCTGGCCATGAACCGGCTGGGCCTCAACCAGGGCATGGCCGGCAATGTCAGTGTCCGTACCGGTGGGGCCTTTCTGATCACCCCGTCGGCCATGGCCTACGAGGAATGCGTGCCCGCGGACATGGTGTTGGTCGCCATGGACGGCCGTGCCCGGGGCAGTCGCAGGCCGTCTTCGGAATGGCGTCTGCACCGGGATATCTACCGGCTTCACCCGCAGGCAGGGGCCGTCCTCCATGCCCATCCGCCCTGGTGCACCACCCTGGCCTGCCTGGAACGAGAGATCCCTCCCTTCCACTACATGGTCGCCGTGGCCGGCGGTGACTCGATCCCCCTGGCAGGCTATGCCACCTTTGGCACGGCCGCCCTCTCCGAACAGGTGGAGCAGGCCCTCCGCGACCGGACCGCCTGCCTGATGGCCCACCACGGCATGGTCTGCCTGGCCGATACCCTGAAGGATGTCCTTGCCCTGGCCCTGGAGGTCGAGAACCTGGCCCGGATCTACACCCGGGCCCTGCAGGTGGGTGAGGTGCCGCTGCTCTCGTCCGCACAGATGGCCGAGGTCAGGGCACGGTTTGCAGACTATCGGCAGCCCGGACCGCCTCCGGATGCAGGCGAAGAGGAAGCAGGACCCGGTGGCGCGAGACAGGGGGGCTGAGCGGTGCTGCATTTCCTGAGGGTCAACTGGCTCGGTTCGGGGCTGGTGGTGCTGGACCTGATCATCATCTTGCTGCTGGTGCCGCGGATCATCCTCCAGAAGCGGGAGTCGGGCGCCACCCTGGCCTGGATCCTGACCATTGTCTTCATCCCCTTTCTCGGCCTGCTCGCCTTCTGGATCTTCGGGACCACCAGGATCCGGATGCGCCGCCGGCGGCGGCAGCGGGTCGAGCAGAAGCTGGCCCAGTCCCTGGAACGCATCCGCCGCCAGCAGCGGCTGCCCCCGGTTGCCGAGCCCCTGGTCCGTTCCATCTTCAACCTCACCTCGCGCCTGGGCGCTCCGGCGCCCCGGCCCGGCTGCTCGGTCTCCTGGTACCGTGACGGCGGCCGGGCCTTTGATGTCCTGGAACAGGCCATCAACGACGCCCGGCATCATGTCCATCTCTGCTATTACATCTGGGAGCCGGACCGGACCGGAACCCGCATGCGCGACGCCCTGGTCCGCGCCGCCCACCGGGGGATCGAGGTGCGGCTGCTGCTTGACGACGTGGGGTCCCTGGCAGCGGGCAGGCGGTTTTTCGCGCCCCTGCGCGAGGCCGGCGGCCGGGTGGCCCGTTTCCTGCCCGTGCTGCCCTTTCGGCGGCGGCTGACCATCAACAACCGCAATCACCGCAAGATCGTGGTGGTGGACGGCCGCGAGGGGTTCACCGGCAGCATGAACGTGGGCGATGTCTATGCCGGTCTGGCTGAACCGTGGCAGGATCTGCACGTGGCGGTACGTGGACCGGTGGTCCAGGACCTGCAGGAGGTCTTCTGCCAGGACTGGTACCACGCCACCAGCGAGGACCTGGCCACGGCCGACTATTTTCCGGCCGTGGAGGCCGCCGGTGAGCTCTGTACCCAGTTCCTGGCCAGCGGCCCGGCCGATGAGCGGTGGCGCTCCATCCATACCCTGCTTTTTGCCGCCATCAATATGGCCACAGAGCGGATCTGGATCGAGACGCCCTATTTTGTCCCGGATCCGCCGGTGGCCATGGCCCTGCAGACCGCTGCCCTGCGCGGCGTCGATGTCCGGCTCCTGCTGCCGGGCCGCTCCGACCATCCCCTGGTCCTGCGGGCCGGCCGTTCCTTTTTCGACGAACTGCTGGCGGCAGGCGTGCGGATCTTCGAGCTGCACAACCGGCTGCCCCATGCCAAGACCGCGGTCATCGATTCCATCTATTCCACCGTGGGCTCGGCCAACATGGATCAGCGCAGTTTCCGCCTCAACTTCGAGGCCAACCTCTTTCTGTTTGACCGGGGAATCGCCGCTGACCTGGAGCAGGATTTTCTCCGCTTCTGCCGGGAGGCCACCGAGGTCAGCCGCAAGCGCCGACAACGGCTGCCCCTGCGGGAGCGGTTTGCCGAGGGCATCGCCTTCATCCTGGCGCCTCTTCTCTGACCACTATATTGCCGCCCATGCCGCAGACCGTTGATTTTCACGTCCACCTTCTCAACCCGCTGATGCGGGTTGACCGGCTGCTGCCGCGGCTGGCGCTCCGGGTCCTCGGGCGGAGGATGGGGCTCGATCCGGCAGCCCTGGCGGCCGATCCCTACCAGGCCTATATCTCCAGCCTGATCCGGCAGGTGCGGGAGTCGAAGCACGTGGACAGGATCGTTCTTTTCGGGGTCGATGCCCGGGTGGATGCCACGGGCAGGGAGCTGCACCGCGATGCCCTGGTCTGCGCCGGCAACGACGACCTGCTTGCCGTGTACCGCGCCAACCCGGATATCATCATTCCCTTTTTTTCCGTCAATCCCCTGCGGCCCGATGCCCTGGAGCTCATCGACAGGTTTAGCGAACTGGGATTTGCCGGGGCCAAGTTTCTGCAGAACTACTGGGGGGTGGATACACGGCAGGAACGGTTCCTGCCCTATTTCGAGAAACTCGCGCACAAGGGTCTGCCCCTCATCGTCCATCTGGGCAGCGAGGGGTGCGTGCGGTCGGATCGGACCTGCGAGGGGATCGATATGCTGGCGCAGCCGCTGGCCGCCGGCGTGACCGTGGTGGCGGCCCACATGGCACTCAGCTATCGGCCGCTCACCATCTGGAAGGCGTTCAGCAGGAAGGAGAAAAATTTCAGTGCCGACTATTTCCGGCTCCTGGAGATGCTGGTTGTTCACGACAACCTGTATGCCGATCTGTCCAGCCTGCTCACCCCGGTCCGGGCCGGGGTGCTGAGCCATCTGGCTGCCCAGGAACAGGTCCATCAGAGACTGCTGTTTGCAACCGATTACCCGGTTCCCTTCAGCCTGCTCTTCTCTCCCTGCGGCCTGCCGCTGGCTACCCGGGCTTCTCTGGACCGGATCGCCAATCCCTTTGACCGTTATGTGGCGGCGCTACTGCATTTTTTCCCGGAGGGCCATCCCCTGTACACCAATCACCGCAAGGTCCTGGACCGTGGTCTCCCGGCTCACTTCGCCGGCTCCACCTCGACCTCGATGTAGTCCGCCTCGTTGTTCCGCAGGGTCAGCGTGCCGCCCATGACCCGCAGGGCCACAGGATCATTGAGAGGTGCCCGCTGCTTGACGGTGATCTCGGTGCCCGGCACAAGGCCCATTTCGCGGATACGCCGTCCGAGCTCACCGCCCACCTTGACGGCGGTGATGGTTCCCTTCTGGTTGATGGCCATGGAACGGAGGTTGATACGGGGCATGGGAGCTTTCCTTGTTTTCTGGTTGTTGCCGTGATCCGATGGTCCGTAACCCCTCACGGGATGTCCAGCCATCGGTTTTTTCGATCACCATGATGCAAGCGCTCTCCGGTGCCGCAGATCCGGAGTCTACGCTTACCTGTGCAGGCAGGCACGACCTAAGAGTTCGCCGCTATCGGCAACCACCCGAAAAGACCGGCACTTTTACGGCACGACCGTGCAACGAGGCAAGCGAAGAGTCTGTGCGGTTCCTGTGAGCGCTTACTGCAGAGGTCGCACAGTTGGCTGCCTGAGGAAATGTTGCTGCAATACCCCATTCAGGGACGCAGGGCAATCTTTTTTCCTTCCCTGGCAGTTGGTTGATATTCTTTCTTGACAAACCGTGCTTCTGTCGTAAGATTGATTGCATGACCGGTGAGATTGCCGGCCGTCCGCCACCGGCAGTGCGGTGGTATACCCCTGCGAGAAAGATCAAATGCGTCGAACATATCTTCTCCTCGACCTGCTACTACTCGGACTGCACAGAAAAACTGTGGCAGAGGGGGGAGTTTTGTCCTGACCGGAGCAGGGACACAAGATTCCAGTGAGCCACGGTTTTTCAAGGAAACCGTGGCTTTTTTTTTGACCCGGAACGGGAGATGACCATGGACAAGGAAAAACTGAAAAAATATCGCCCCTACCCGCGCATCGAGCTGCCGGACCGGACCTGGCCCGACAGGACCATCGACCGGGCCCCGGCCTGGTGCAGCGTTGACCTGCGCGACGGCAACCAGGCCCTGATCCAGCCCATGAACCTGGAAGAGAAGCTGGAGATGTTCCAGCTGCTGCTCGATATCGGCTTCACCGAGATCGAGGTGGGGTTTCCGGCCGCCTCCCAGGTGGAATATGACTTTCTGCGTCTGCTCATCGATCGGGGCCTGATCCCGGATGGTGTCCTGATCCAGGTCCTGACCCAGGCCCGGGAACCGCTGATCAGGCGGAGTTTCGAGTCCCTGCAGGGCGCGAAACGGGCAGTGATGCATCTCTACAACTCCACCTCCACCCTGCAGCGGGAGGTGGTCTTCCGGATGAGCCGAAAGGAGATCATCGACCTTGCCGTGCGCGGTGCCAGGATCATCCGTGAGGAGGCGGCGCGCACCGACACCGATATCCGCTACGAGTATTCGCCCGAGTCCTTCACCGGCACTGAACTCGATTTTGCGCTTGAGATCTGCGAGGCGGTGATGGATGTCTGGGAGCCGACCCCGGAGCGGCCGGTGATCCTCAACCTGCCGGCCACCGTGGAGATGGCCACGCCCAACATCTATGCCGACCAGATCGAGTGGTTCTGCCGCCACCTGAAGAACCGGGACTGCGCCCTCATCAGCCTCCATGCCCACAACGACCGCGGCGCCGCGGTGGCGGCCACCGAGCTGGCCCTGATGGCCGGCGCCGACCGCGTGGAGGGGACACTGTTCGGCAACGGTGAGCGGACCGGCAATGTCGATATCCTCACCCTGGCGCTCAACATGTTCTCCCAGGGCGTGGATCCGGGCCTGGATTTCTCCAACATCAACCGGGTGGTCAATGTCTATGAACGGTGTACCCGGATGAAGGTCCATCCCCGGCATCCCTATGCCGGTGAGCTGGTCTACACCGCTTTTTCCGGGTCGCACCAGGATGCGATCAACAAGGGCATGGAGGCCTTTGAGCAGTCGAAAGACGGTGTCTGGGCCGTACCCTACCTGCCCATCGACCCCGAGGACGTGGGGAGGACCTATGAGTCGATCATCCGCATCAACTCCCAGTCGGGTAAGGGCGGGGCCGCCTATATCATGGATCGCGAGTTCGGCTACAAGCTGCCGCGCGAGATGCTGCCCGGGTTCGGCCGGGCCATCCAGCGGGTCTCGGATGAGGTCATCGGTGAACTGCCGCCGGAGAAGATCTACGAGATCTTTGAACAGGAGTATCTCCTCAACGATGGCTGCTACAAGTTGAAGAGTTTCAATGTGCTGAAGCGTCACATCGACCAGGACGAGGAACTCTCCACGGCCGAGATCGAGGCGGTGCTGGTCATGGACGATACGCAGCAGACCATGCACGCCGTGGGCAACGGGCCCCTGGATGCCTTCTGCAACGGCCTGCGCGAGACCCTGGGCCTGGAGTTCACCCTCCATGCCTACCATGAACATGCCCTGACCCGCGGCTCGTCTTCCCGGGCGGTGAGCTATATCGAGATCCTGGATGCCAACCAGGAGAGCTGGTGGGGGGCCGGCGTGGATACGGATATCATCGTCGCCTCCATCAAGGCCCTGCTCAGCGCCATGAACCGTCACTGCATGGCCCACCGGCAGGAGGAGGGACGATGAGGTTTCCTGTAACCTGCTGTCTTGTCGTCCTCCTTCTCGCCGGGATGACGGTACGGGCCGAGGAGATCGGCAAGGTGAGCACCACCTTCAAGATGGTGGGCGCCAACGACAAGATCGTCATCGAGGCCTTTGATGACCCCGATATTGCCGGCGCCACCTGCTACGTCAGCCGTGCCAAGACCGGCGGCATCTCCGGTGCCCTGGGGCTGGCCGAAGACACGTCGGACGCCTCCCTGGCCTGCCGGCAGACAGGGCCCATCGTCCTCCCGCCCGAGGTGGCCTCGGGCCGGGAGGACGGCAAGCGGGTGTTCAGGAAATCGACCTCGCTGTTGTTCAAGAAGCTGCAGGTGGTCCGATTCTATGACCGCAAACGCCATACCCTGGTCTATCTCACCTACAGCGACAAGCTGGTGGACGGCTCGCCCAAGAATTCGGTGTCCGCCATCCCTATCCTGCCGTGGCCGGGAAACAGGTGAGCATGGCGCTGGAGGCCCCGGACGGGTGACAGGCCGAAAGCGCCGGAAAGCAGGGAGGGGGCAGGACCAAAAAAGGCGTGTACACCTGAAAAATGGGCATACACGCCGATGGGCCCGGCAGGGCCCGGACCGTGGGGCCGGGACAGGCTACTTCTTGCTGACCACGCCCTCCATGGCAACGCATTCCTTGCAGAAATGCTGGTTGGTCGAGGGACTCTGGCATCTGCTGCAGTACTTGCGGCCGCAACTTTTGCAGGTGGTGAGAGACGATGCCTTCCTGCCGCAGATGTCACAGGTCTTCTTGCTTTCCGCTGTCATGGAGTCCTCCTTGCTGGATTTGTATTGACGTCCTGGCCGACTGGAAAAAGCATACCAGAAAAATTCGTCCAATCAAATCATTATGACCGGAAAAACAGCCCTGACCGATTATCGCGGCGACTGCTGAAAGGGATATAAGGACGTAAGGTTACGTCTGAAACGGATGGCACGCGGGGAGAAGTTCTCCTTTGTTGTCGATGCTGACATCGCCGGCCGCATGGACCGGGTGATCATGATCAACGACGGCAGGATCCTGGCAAAAGAGAGGAAGGAGGGGGGGACGGTCTACACGATCGTCCGGACCTGATGGCAGATGGCCACGGCAGGCCCGCGGCCCTTGCACGCCTGCTCTCCCGTCTCATGGACTGGCTGCTGGTCCTGATAGGGGTGGTGTTGCTGTACTGGGCCTGCCTGGTGGTGGATGTGACGGTGGCCCGCTGGCTGATCGGAACGGCAGGCGTCCTGCTGGCCGGGGCAGGCCTCCTCTTCCGGTACCGCCACTGGCGGCGGCACCGGTGAGGAAGTATTCTACCAGGCCTGGTCGTGGATGATGGAGCCCTGGGTGGAGATCACCACCTGACGGACCGGAAAGGAGGCGGAGGCGTCCTCATAGGCCCGCTTGATGATCTGGAGCATGGTGGAACAGCAGGGCACCTCCATGATCAGGATGGTCAGCGACTTCAGGGTCCGGGCCTTGAAAATAGCGGTGAACCGGTCAACGTAGAGTTGCTGGTCATCGAACTTGGGACACCCCATCATCACCACCCGGCCACTGAGGAAGTCCTGCTGCAGGCCGGCATAGGCCACGGCCGTGCAGTCGGCCGCAACCAGGAGGTCGCAGTTTTCCAGGAAGGGCGCTGACTCGGGGATCAGCCGAATCTGCACCGGCCAGTGGGAGAGGGCCGAGCCTGCCTGCGAGGTGGGCACATTGGCCGCCTGGCAGGGAGTGATCGGCTGCATGGTCCTGATCTGGGCCGACGGACAGCCGCCACCTGCAGCCGCGCCGGCCTCTTCCTGCTTCTTGCGGGCCAGGAATTCTTCCACTGCCTCCTCGTCAAACTCCTCGGCCTCACGTTCGACGATCTTCAGGGCGCCGGTGGGACAGGAGCCCAGGCAGGCACCGAGGCCGTCACAGAGCTTGTCCGCCACCAGTTTCGCCTTGCCGTCAATGATCTGCAGGGAACCCTCGGCACAGTCGGGCACACATTCACCACATCCGGTGCAGAGTTCCTCGTCGATCTCTATTATTTTTCTTACCACTTTCATATCATTGTCCTTGCTGATTTTGGGGTTGGCGATGCAGATTCATTGTGGACCGGTTGTCAGCCCTCTGCCCGAACGTACTTCTGCAGAGCCTTTCTCGCCTCCACCGGGCCAGTTGCGGTCAGGAAGGAGGAGGCCAGGACCTTCTCGAACTGGTCGGCCGTGGGCGGGCTCTCCTGGTACTTCTCGGCCAGGTTGACGATGAGGTCAGCATCATAGAGAATCTTGAAATTGATGGTTTCCTGATCACGCGGCGAGTGATGATGGCCGATGATGTCGCAGACTTCGTCGATCAGGTCAGCCTCCGCCTTGAGTCCGGTGAGGATCTCGCGCGCCACCGGCGGGCCTTCCTGGTGCTGGTAGCGGGGCGATGCGGAATTGAACTTCCGTTCCGCCTCGCGGATGCCGATATCGTGCAGCAGGGCAGTGGCCATGACCACGGCCAGATCCACGTCTGTCTCCTGACGGGCGATCTCGCCGGCATACCTGGCCACCTCCTCGGCGTGCCGGATCCGGCGGGAATCGGAGCCGAAGTAGCGGCGCATGGCAATGGCCACCCGGTCCTTGAACAGGTCACCGCGGCTGGCCAGCAGCTCGGGGGGCATGGAGCCCAGACACTGCTCGGCATGGGGGCAGTAGGAGGCGCAGCCGAAGTCGAGCTTGGGGTTGAGCATCCGGTAGCCGCACTTGCGGCATTTCTGCTGTGCATCGTCCTTGAAGAATTCGACACTGTGCCCGCATTTCGGACACCTGGTCTCGAATACGTCGTCACCGCTCCAGTAGCGGCTGTCCTGTCCGGGGCATTGCATGGTCTTTGTCTCCTGTTTCCGGTTCAGCGCTCGTAAAAGTATCGGTAGTGAGAGGCTGTTACCGATAGCGATGAACTGTTACAAGCGCTCAGGTCCATCCATGGAAGAGGCCGTGATCAGCCGAGGACGTGCCTTTTCAGCTCTTCGATACCGACCCGTTCCATGAACCGGGCGCTGCGGGTCTTGTACTTGGCGGTCCTGAGGTAATAGTTCAGTGTCCTTCTGATCAGGGCCACGGCTTCGTCGTCACCGAGTCCCTCGGCCACCAGGTCGCCGATCCTGGGACGGCCGGCGGCATTGCCGCCAAAGGTGAAGCGCCAGCCCTTCTTTTCCGCTGCCAGGCCCACGTCCCGCATCCAGGACTCGCAGCAGCACATCCGGCAGCCGGAGATCCCCACCTTGACCTTGTAGGGCAGGGGACCGTCGAGGACCAGTTCACCGATGGCCCGGGAAATCTCCAGGGTATCGCGGGTGCCATATCTGCACCACCGACTGCCCGGGCAGGCCTGGACATAATGGACCCTGTTCCTGGTATGGGGCAGTCCGTCGGGCAGGTTCAGCTCCTTTTTCAACTCGGCGAGTTTGTCCGGGGCAAGCCCCTGGAAGTAGAACCGCTGTGCCCCGGTCACCTTGACCATGGGAATCCCGTGCCTGCGGACGATATCGGTGATCCGTTCCAGGTCGGCAAGGGTCAGGGTTCCGGCATTGATTCCTGGCATGGGGCAGAATGTCTTGTGGTTTTCCTGTGTGGTCATGAATGTTACCTTCCGCCTGTCTGACCCGTTTCGGGCCGGCGGCAATGGTCTGTCCCCGGGAGCGGGCTGTCTCTGTCCGGACACCGGTGTCCCGGCGTCTATGCCCGGCCGGCCCGTGCTGACGGGCCGGCCGGGGTTCCATGCTTCCGCCCGGCCGGGACCGGGCAGGAAACAGCGGCTGTCAGCCGAGGATGGCCTGCAGGTCTTCCTCGGGGGTGGCGGCAATGGGCTTGAGATCGAAGTTGTCCACCAGGACCTGCAGCACTGCCGGGGTGATGAAGGCGGGCAGGGAGGGTCCTAGGCGGATGTCCTTGATGCCCAGGTAGAGCAGGGTCAGGAGGATGGCCACCGCCTTCTGCTCGTACCAGGAGATGATCAGGGACAGGGGCAGGTCATTGACATCGCACTCGAAGGCGTTGGCCAGGGCCACGGCGATCTGGATGGCCGAGTAGGCATCGTTGCACTGCCCCACATCGAGCAGGCGGGGGATGCCGCCGATATCGCCCAGATCCTTGTCAAAGAAGCGGAACTTGCCGCAGGCCAGTGTCAGGACGATGCAGTCCTCGGGCACCTGCTCGACAAACCTGGTGAAGTAGTCACGGCCCGGCTTGGCGCCGTCGCAGCCGCCGACCAGGAAGAAGTGACGGATGGCCTTGTTCTTGACCGCCTCGATGACCTTGTCGGCCACGCCGAGCACGGCATTGCGGGCAAAACCGACCATCACCGAGCCATTGTCCGCGTCATCGGTCCAGCCCTCCATGGCCAGGGCCTTGTCGATCACCGGGGTGAAGTCCTTGTCAGCGATGTGGGTCACGCCGGGCCAGCCCACCAGGCCGGTGGTGAAGATCCGGTCCTTGTACTCGTCGCGGGGCTTCTGGATGCAGTTGGTGGTGAACAGCACCGGGCCGGGGAAGTTGGGGAACTCCTTGTGCTGGTTCTGCCAGGCGGTGCCGAAGTGGCCGTAGAAGTGGTCATACTTCTTCAGTTCGGGATAGCCGTGGCAGGGCAGCATCTCGCCGTGGGTATAGATGTCGATGCCCTTGCCCTCGGTCTGCTTGAGCAGCAGCTCCAGATCGTGCAGGTCATGGCCGGTGATCAGAATACATTTGTTTTTTCTGTGGCCAAGGGGTACGGTGGTCGGCACCGGGTGGCCGTAGGTGCCGGTGTTGGCGGCATCGAGCAGCTCCATGGTCTTGTAGTTGATCTCGCCCGCCTTCATGGCCACCTCCACGCACTGATCGACGGTGAGGCCTTCGGCCAGGAGGGCGGCCAGGGCATCGTAGACGAATCCGGCAATCTCCGGATCGGTCTTGCCGAGGATGGCGGCATGGTCGGCATAGGCGGCAATGCCCTTGAGACCGTAGAGCAGGGTCTGCTTGAGGGAGCGGATATTCTCGTCCTTGTCCAGGCTGGGGATCAGGTTGATCTCCTTGCCCTGTTCCACCAGGCCCTCCATGGTGTCGGCCGGGGTGTAGGAGGCGGCCGGATGGTCGAAGTCGGTCTTGCCGCCGGCGGCCGCGACCTTGGCCTTCAGTTCCTCGCGGATCTCGACGGCCTTGTTGATCATGGGGATGAACCGCTCCGGATCAAAGTCGACATTGGTCAGGGTGGAGAAGATGGCCTCCATGGTGAACCGGTCGATGTCCGCATCGACGATGCCTTTTTTGCGGGCCTCGGCCGCAAACAGGGCCATGCCGGTGAGAGCGTGGATCAGGACGTCCTCGAGGTCGGCGACCTCTTCGTTCTTGCCGCAGACGCCCACCGTGGTGCAGGCGATGCCTTTTGCAGTCTGTTCACACTGGTTGCAGAACATTTTGAATCTCCTTTGTCTGATTTTCAGGTATCCTTCATGGATATTCGTTGCATGTTGTGACTGACAATATAACCACAAAGTACCAGTTGCCATTGACCTAGGTCAAAAATATTTTTTCTTTTTGCCAGGAGTTATGAAAAACAAGATCGGGATCATTGCCGACAGTTTTCTGTTCAAGGGATTGCCCGAGGCGCAGCTTGCCGAGGTGGCAAGGATAGCGAAGGAAAAAAAACTGGGCCGCGGCGAGGCCGTATTTTTCGAGGATGACCCGGCCAGCGGCTTCTACATGGTCGCCGAGGGCAGGGTGAAGATCTTCAAGGTGTCCATGGGCGGCAAGGAACAGATCCTGCATGTCTTTGGTCCGGGAGAACCATTCGGTGAGGTGGCGGTCTTTCATGGCCAGCCCTTTCCGGCCAATGCGGCGACCCTGGTCAGGTCCACCCTGCTCTATTTCCCCAGGCAGGAATTTGTCCGCCTGGTCACGGCCAATCCCTCCCTGGCTCTGAACATGATTGCCATGCTTTCCCTCAGGCTGCGGCGGTTCGCCAACCAGATCGAAAACCTGTCCCTGAAAGAGGTGCCCGGCCGCCTGGCCTCCTACCTGCGCTACCTTGCCGAGGAACAGGCGAGGGATGACAGGGTGGTCCTGGACCTGCCCAAGGGCCAGTTGGCCAGCCTGCTCGGCACCAGTCCCGAGACCCTGTCCCGGATCTTCGCCCGCATGAGCGAGGAGGGGCTGATCCGGGTCCAGGGCAAGACCATTCACCTGCTCGACATGGAACGGCTCAGGGAGCGATGAACCGGTAAAAGGTACCCCCCTCCCGGGATGGCTAACCATCGGGTTGTCCGGCCACAATGGTGTAAGCGCTCTCAGGCGCCGCAGATTTGTGCAGGCGTGCCTGGCCGCTATAGCCTGCCTGTGCGGGCAGGCACGACCGTGCAAAGATGTGGTTCCTGTGAGCGCTTACGGTAAAAGTACCATGGGGGGTTGCCGATGATAGCGGTGAACGGTTACCTGAACTGTCCCTTTTATCAGTTACCGCTGCCCCGGCTCTTCCGGGTCGTCCATGGCATGGAGTCTGACCAGGTTCTTGATATGGACGTAACTGTCCTCGCTCAGCCGGTCAAAGGCGATCCCCATTCCCCTGCCGTCGCAGCGGCAGATCTCGCCGTCCACGGAGAAGTTCACCCGGCTCGAGCTGCCGGTGAGGCTGATGCCTACCCGGCACACGGTGCCCACGGCAAGCTGCTGTTCCGTCTGCACGTACATCCCCTTGAGGCTGATGTCGCGTGCGTCCACCGTGGCCTCGACCTCTTCCTTTCCCGCCCGCAGCCGGACCTGGCTTTCGAAGCGGACTCGTGTGGCGCCACGGCGCTCAATCATTGTTCTCGTTTCCTTTCTGCGTTTCCCCGGTTTTGAGCAGGGCCAGCCGCGTGGCTGGTGCGGCTGTCACGTAGCGGCCGTCCCGCACCGTGACCAGGGGCACGGTGCGGGACTGTTCAAAGGCGAGATAGCCCGGCTGCAGGCTCTTCCAGAAGTCGATCCAGGGCGAGCTGGCGAATTTTTTCAGGTTGTCGTCGGTAAGGGGAAAGGGAAAGACATGGACACTGAATTTCTCCTGGCCACCTGCCAGGGCGGCATGGGCCAGAAGGTAGATCTCGTTCATCCCCAGGTTGCCCATGGCGAAACAGCCCCGGGACGAGCACTCGCCGTGGACCATGATCGCGCTTCCGGTCCGGTGGAGCTGCCGGTCCAGCTCGTTGGGATAGCCGATGTTGAAGGCCAGGTGGTAATCGGAGTTGGGGTTCATGCGGCGGGCAGAGACTGTGTAGAATCCCTCGGGGCTCTGCCAGTCTCCCTCGTGCAGTTTCGGGCCGGGATAGCCGGAATAGCTGCAGATGGGGTAGCGCTTGAACAGAATAAAGGCAGGGCCGCTGCGGATCCAGACCTCGAGCGTGCCGGGGATCTTGAAGATGCGGATGAAGATGGGATCGCCCAGCCGCAGTTCCCTGGCCGCCAGTTCCCGTTCCAGTGCGGGACGGGTCTCTGCCATCAGGGCCGATGCCCGGGGAGAGATCGGGGGGGACGCCGCCTGCAGGGGACCGGCGACGTTCAGCAAGAGGAGGCCGCAGGCAAGGGCGAAGGTCACTCGTCGCCAAGGATGGTGCATACGATGTTCCTTACGCTTCTCGGTCCGTCGAATTCACAGAAGAAGATATTCTGCCACCGGGAGAGTCCCAGCCGTCCGTCCATGAGGGGGATGGTCTCGGACGGTCCCACCAGGCCCGCCTTGAGATGGGCATCACCGTTGCCGTCCTGCCGGTCATGGAGCCAGACCCCGCGGGGGATGAGCTTGCGCAGCAGGTGGATGACATCGGTCTGCACCGAGTCGTCCCAGTTTTCCTGGATCATGATGGCGCCGGTCGCCCCCTGGGCGTAGAGGGCGACCAGGCCGTTTTTCACGCCGCTGCCGGTAACGGTCTCCTCCACCCTGGCGGTGATGTCCACCAGGGTTTCCCGGCTGTCGGTGGCAATGGTGATGATGCTGCGCATGCTGTCCGTGGTCTCAGGCGGCCTTCTGTGCCTGGGCCTTGGCATAGGCCGAGGCGGCGCACTCGTTCTTGCCGAGGTCGAGCACCTCCTGCTCCTCCTCGTCCACCTGCTTGAGATTGGCGTTGACCAGGCGGATGGTGGCGTACTCCTCGGGCTGCGGCCGCATGTTGGCGCGGATGAACTCCATGAAATCGTCCAGGTTGTCAATGGAATAGATATCACTGTTGCGCTCGATGGTCTCGCCGAGGGTGGAGGCGAAGATCAGCCGGTCGTCAGCCTCGTCCCAGCTCAGGAAATGGCCCGGCAGGACGATCAGGTCGCGGTCCAGTTCACGGACCATGCGCATGGAGTCGAACAGCAGGCCGGCCCACTCCTCGGCCTTGCCGCCGAGATCGGGTCGGCCGATGGACTTGAGGAAGACCATGTCGCCGGAGAGCATGAACCTGGAGTCGACGATGAACGAGGTGGAGCCGGGGGTATGGCCGGGGGTGAAGACCACCTTCACCTCAGGTCCGCCGGCGGCAAAGCTGTGGATCTCGCCGTCCCTGAGCGGGATGTAGGGATTCTTGGAATCCCTGAAGTCGTTCTCATTGGCCAGGAATTCGGCGCCGGTCTTCTCGGCGATCATCCGGCTGCCGGCGATGTAGTCGGCCTGGAGATGGGTCTCGAAGGTCTTGATCACCCGGCAGCCCTTTTCCTCCGCAAAATTCAGATAGAAGTCGATGTTGCGCGACGGATCGAAGAACATGATCTCGCTGCCTGCGATCAGGCCGTAGCTGCAGGAGGCCTTGCCGGGGCGGATGAACTGGTAGAGTTCATAGTCCATGCCCGGGTTGACCAGCTTGGGGACCAGGAGATTGCCCCAGGTCTTGATGCCGCCGGCAAGATAGCGGATGTCGTCGTAGCCGTGCTTTTCCAGGATCTCGGCCACGTACTTTGCCGATCCCTCCTTGGCGCAGACGATGCGGATCTTCCGGTCCCGCGGCACCCTGGCCACCGCCTCCTCTTCGATTTCCATGAAATCATAATAGGAGACATTGATCATGTCAAAGGGATAGGGCCCCTCCACCTTGAATCGATTGAAATCCTTTGCGTTGCGGACATCAAGGAGCAGGAAATCCTCTTTTGTCTCCAGCCAGTTGAAAAGATCCTTAGCCTCGTACGCCGTGATGGACATGTGCAGCCTCCTTGTCGGAAATCGGAATTCTGGGACCAGGGATCGGCAGCCGGCCCGCGTCCCTGGCACAATGAAAGAAAATTGGATGAGTGAACGGTCGGGATGGCTTGGGCGCCAATGGATTTTTCCTGACAGGGTACCAGCGCCGGGTGAACCGGGTCAGCATCCGGGAATGACAATCTTTTCCCCACTTGAAAAAATTATATCAACTGGAAATCAATTGTCCATGGATTAGGATGAAAAAGTCGGATGAGCCGCAAAAAGGAGCAACAGAACCTCATCTCCCAGGTGGTGGTGCCAGGGAATCGGTCCTGCCGGGAACCTCCCCGGCAGCCCGCAGCCGGTCCATGGTATGATCGCGGGCCACCAGCATGTAGATGGAGGGAACAACAAAGAGGGTGAACAGGGTGCCGATGGCCATGCCGCCGACCAGGACCAGGCCGATGGAGTTCCGGGCCGCGGCCCCGGCCCCGGTGACGAGTGTCAGGGGAAAGTGACCGGCCACGGTGGCGACACTGGTCATGAGGATAGGCCGCAGGCGGATACCGGCAGCCCGGCGGATGGCGTCGATCTTGGTCAGACCCTCCTCCTGGAGCCGGTTGGCGAACTCGACGATCAGGATGCCGTTCTTGGCCACCAGGCCCACCAGGGTGACCAGGCCCACCTGGGAATAGATGTTCATGGTCGTGGTCCAGCCGTGGGTCCAGAAGGGGACATGGGGATCGGGGATCCTGAGAAAGGTGAAGACCAGGGCGCCGAACATGGCCAGGGGCACCGAGCCGGCCAGGATGACGAAGGGATCGCGGAAACTGTTGAACTGGGCCGCCAGTACCAGGAAGATGAGGACGATGGCCAGGGCGAAGGTGGGCAGGAACTGGTTGCCCTCGGTGCGGAGCTGGCGCGACTCACCGGTATAGTCGAGGATGTAACCCCTGGGCAGAATCTCCGCTGCCCGGTCCTCGAGAAAGCGCAGGGCCTCGTCCAGGGGACGAACAGCCACGCCGCTGATCTTGACCGCGTTGAGCTGCTGGAACCGGTTGAGGGAGCGGGCCACGGTGGAATGGCGGAGAGTGGCGACGGTACTCAGCGGGATCAGGCCGCCGTCCGGTCCGGTGACGTAGATATTGCGCAACTGCTCTGCGGTGAGCCGGTCTTGTCTCCGGATCTGGGGGATGACCTTGTAGCTGCGGCCGGCGATATCGAAACGGCCGACAAAGTTGCCGCCCACCATGGTGGAGAGATCGGCCCCCACCTGCTTCAGGTCCAGGCCCAGGTCGGCCACCCGGTCCCGGTCGATGACAAATTCGGCCTGGGGCCGGTCGATCTTGACATCGATGATCGGCGGAAAGGCGAACAGGCCGCTCCTGATCGCCGCAAGGCGGATTTTTTGGGCAAAGGCGAGGATCTGCTCCTGGGGCGCGGTGGAGGCGATGATGAATTCCACCGGGAACTGGCCGCCGCCGGGCAGAGGTGGCGGTGTGACCGGGAACATGCGGATGCCGGGAATGGCGTGCAGTTTCTGCTGCACCTCGGGCAGAATCTGGAAGATGGTCCGTTGTCGTCTGTTCCAGGGCCGGGTGACCATGCCGCCGAAGCCGGAACCGGGAAAGGTGATCTGGAAGGTGAAGTCGGTCTCCGGAATACTGAGAAAGACCCGGTTGGCTGCAGCGGCAAAGAAGCTGGTCTGGTCCAGGGTGGCATTGGCCGGAGCGTCGAGAATGCCGAAGATCACCCCCTGGTCCTCGGCCGGGGCCAGTTCCCGGGCCGACATCATGAACATGGGTATGGTGAGGGCCGAGATCACGATCCAGACCAGGTAGACCGCAGGCCGTGCCCGCAGGGTGGCATCCAGGCGCCGGCCGTAAGCCTGCCGGAACCGGTCGAAGCCACGATTGATCCTGGCGGTCAGTCCCCTTTTTTCCTGGGATGGCCTGAGCAGCCGTGATGCCATCATGGGCGACAGGGTCAGGGCAACGATGCCGGAGATGGCCACGGCGCCGGCCAGGGTCAGGGCAAACTCGCGAAAGAGCGCACCGGTGAGCCCGCCCTGCAGACCGATGGGGGTGTAGACCGCGGCCAGGGTGATGGTCATGGCGACGATGGGGCCGACCAGTTCCCGGGCACCGCGCAGGGCCGCGTCCATGGGGGAACGTCCCTCGCGCAGGTGCCGTTCCACGTTTTCCACCACCACGATGGCGTCGTCCACCACCAGGCCCACGGAAAGGACGATGGCAAGCAATGTCAGCAGGTTGATGGTGAAACCGAAGACCTGCATCAGGAACACCGCGCCGATGAGCGAGAGCGGGATGGCCACAACCGGAATGAGCACCGAGCGCAGCGAGCCGAGAAAGAGGAAGATCACCACCACCACGATGAGCAGGGTGTCGCCCAGGGTCTTGAGGACCTCGCGGATGGCGGTGTTGATGTAGGCGGTGGCGTCATAGGCTACCCGCGCCTCCATGCCGGTGGGCAGTTCGCGGTCAATGGCCGTCATCTCGCTCCGCACCCGCCTGACCACGTCCAGGGAATTGGCGTTGGGCAGGGGCCAGATGCCCATGAACACGGCTGTTTTGCCGGAGAAACGAACTTCGGCATCGTAGCTCTCCGCGCCCAGCACCACCTGGCTGATATCTCCCAGGCGGATGATGGCGCTGCCCTGACGGCGGATGACCAGGTTCCTGAAATCCTCCACCGTGTGGAGGTTGGTGTTGGCGGTCAGGTCCACCTGGATCAGGGATCCCTTGGTCCTGCCGGGTGCCGCCAGGTAGTTGTTGGCCGCCAGGGCACGGCGGACCTGGGACGGACTGACGCCAAAGGCCGCCATCCGGTCGGGCTGGAGCCAGATACGCATGGCAAAGGTCCTGGCACCGAGGATGTCGGCACGCTGGACTCCCCGAATGGCCGAGAGCCGCGGCTGGACCATGCGGACCAGGTAGTCGGTGATCTCGTTCTGCGCAAGGATGTCGGAGCTGAAGCTGAGGTAGGCTGCGGCGAATTTCGAGTCCGCCGACTCGATGTTGATCACCGGGATCTCGGCCTCGGGTGGCAGGTCGCCCCGGACCTGGTCCACCTTGGAGCTGATCTCCGACAGGGCACGGGTGGCATCGTAGTTCAGCCGCAGGCGGACATTGATGGTGGAGACCCCCTGGGCGCTCTCGGACCGGATGTAATCGATGCCGTCGGCGGCGGCGATGGCCCGCTCCAGGGGCGTGGTGATAAAGCCGCGCACCAGTTCGGCCGAGGCGCCCACATAGACCGTGGTCACCGTGACCGTGGCGTTCTCGCTGCGCGGATACTGGCGCACGTTGAGGGAGCGGACGGCCTGCAGCCCGGCGATGATGATCAGGAAGCTGACCACCAGGGCAAGGACCGGCCGGTGGATGAAGAGGTCGGTGAATTTCATGTCAGGAGTCTCCCTGTGGCCGGAGCGGCAAATGGGAAACGCTCAATTCAGGCTCAGGTGTTGGGAGGATGGGGCGCAAGCTCGAAGGTCGGCGAAAGCGTGTTGTCCACCACAACGGACTGGCCATTGCGCAGTTTGAAGACGCCGGTGCTGACCACCCGTTCCCCTTCCTTCAGGCCGGAGCGGACCGCGATAAAATCACCCCTGGCCCGGCCCAGGCGGACGAACTGCTGCCGGACGACCAGTTGCGTCGTCCCGGGGGTGTCGCCCTTACGTTCGACAATAAAGACAGAGTCGCCAAAGGGCGCATACTGGACAGCGGTAGCCGGGATGGCCAGGACCCGGTTCCGACCGGGCAGGACCACCTCCACCCTGACGAACATGCCGGGCAGGAGTCTGTGGTCCGGGTTGGCCACCGCGGCGCGGACACGGATGTTGCGGCTGGCCGGGTCGACCTCTGGATTGATGGCCGTGATCCTGCCCGCCACGGCCTTGTCGTCCAGGGTATCGGCATGGAGACGGACAACGAGTCCTCTCTGCAGCCGGTCCAGGTTCTGCTGCGGCAGGCGAAAGTCGACCAGCAGGGAATCCACGTCCTGGAGAGTGACGATGGGATCGCCTTCTCCCAGGACCTGCCCCGGATCGACCAGGCGGATGCCGAGCCGTCCGGAAAAGGGAGCGCGGATCTGTTTCTTGGCAATGGTGGCCTGGATGACCTCGGCCTCGGCCAGGGCCTGCCGGTAGGCGGATTCGGCGCTGTCAAAGCCGGCCCGGGCCATGGAGTTGCGCTGCAGCAGGTCACGGGCCCGCTGCAGGTTGATCCGGGCCAGCTCCACCGCTGCGGCGGCGCTTTTCAGACGGGCCTCCTCGGCTGCGGTGTCCAGGCGGACAAGCAGTTGGCCCTCACGGACCGTGGCGCCCGAGGTAAAGGTGATCTCCACCACCTTGCCCGGGATCTCGGCAGTTACTGTCACCCCGCGTACCGCGCGGAGCGAGCCGGTGGCAGTGAGGGTCGTTTCCCAGGCTTGAGGTTGGGCCACCACCGTGGTGACAACAGCCGGCGGCACCATGGCCTGCTTTCCCTGTTCCACCATCTTGCGGATCTGCAGGTATTTGATCCCGGCGAGCAGGCCGATGACCAGGAGCAGGCCCAGAATGGCAAAAAGGATACGGCGAAGCATTATCGTCTTTTCCTGCAGGAGTTGAGAAAATCAGGGGGATTGGGTCAGGAATCCTCGTGCCGCCCGCGTCCGGCGGAACCGGTCCGGTCAGGGTGGCTCTTCCGGCTGCACCGGGCGACTCCGCCTCAGGTCATACAGCGACCGGTCGCTCCCGGCAAGTTCTTTTCGTGGTCGGCAGGAAAAAGAGCAGAGTTTTCATAATATTCAGTGGATCATGGTGGCCAGCCACATGGTGAGCGGTGGCCAGAAGGTGATCAGGAGCAGGTCGGCGAGGAGGACGAGGAGAAAGGGCAGGATCCGGGCCGAGACCCTGCCCAGGGTGTCGCCGGAGATGGAGGAGGAGACGATGAGGCAGATGCCCATGGGCGGCGTGAGCATGCCCATGGCCAGATTGGCGACCACGATGACGCCGAGCTGCACCAGGTCGATGTGCAGGTCCGGCGCCATGGCCGCGATCATGGGAACCAGCAGGATCAGGGCTGCGGTGGTCTCGACAAAGGTGCCGGCCACCAGCAGGACCAGGTTGACGAGCAGCAGGAGGAGCAGGGGGTTGTCGGTCAGTCCGAGGAGGGTGCCGGCCATCCGGGCGGGAATCTCCTCCATGGCCGCGATCCAGCTGAAGATGGAGGCCATGCTGATGATGAACAGGATGATGGCTGCGGTCACGGCGCCGTCGCGGAAGAGCGGCATCAGGTCGGCCGGCCGGATGCGCCGGTACACGCCCATGCCCAGGGCCAGGGCGTAGAGCACGGCCACGGCCGCTGATTCGGTGGCTGTGAAGACGCCGGAGAGGATCCCGCCCAGGATGATCACCGGTGCTCCCAGGGCGAGAAGGCCACGGCGCAGGGTGCGCCGGACTTCGGCAATGGAAAAGGGAGTGGCGGCACCGTAGCCCCGGCGAAGCGAGGTCAGGCACGCCACCAGGACCAGGGAGAGTGAGATGACCATCCCGGGCAGGATGCCGGCGGCAAAGAGCCTGCCGATGGAGGTGCCGGTGAGGAAACCGAAGATGATCATGGGGATGGATGGCGGGATGATCACGCCAACCGATCCGGCCGAGGCCTGGACTGCGGCCGCAAAGTCGGAGTCATAGCCGGATCGCTGCATGGCCGGGATCAGGATGGCACCCACTGCCGCCGTGTCGGCAGCGGCCGATCCGGAGATGCCGGCAAAGAACATGGCCGCGACAATGGTCACCGCTGCCAGACCGCCCGGCAGCCAGCCCACCAGGGCATTGGCGAGATCAATGATCCTGCGGCTGATGCCGCCGGCCTCCATGAGGACGCCGGCAAAGATGAACAGCGGCACGGCAAGGAGATGAAAAGAGTCCGTTCCCGAGTAGAGTCGCTGGGCGATCACCATCAGGGGCAGGTCGCCCTGGGCCAGGATGGCGATCACCGAGGCACCGCCTATGGCCACGGCCACCGGCGCATTCAGGGCAAAGAGCAGCAGCAGGACGATGAAGAGGATCTCAGCGGTCATGACGTTTTCCCCGGGTGGCGAGGAAAAGGTTGACGGTGTGGAGGAGGAGCACCATGCCGCTGGCCGGGATGATCGAAGGAACGATCCATCGCGGCAGGCCCAGGGCCGGCGAGACCTGGTGGCGGACGAACCAGGCGAAACGGCAGCCGGCAATGATCATGACGGTGAACAGGGCCATGGCCATCACCTGCACCAGCAGCCTGCTCAGCCGTCTGCCGCGCCTGGACAGGCGCGAGGTGAGGGCGTCGACGCCGGGGTGGAGCTGTCGGTACCAGGCCACGGTGGCGCCGAGGAAGGTGAGCCAGACCAGCATGGCCCGGGCCAGCTCCTCGGACCAGAACAGGGAATGGTTGAGGACGTAGCGGCAGAAGACCTGCAGACCGAGCACCAGGGACATGGCAAGGCCAAGGCCCGAGAGCAGGAACTCGATGGCGCTGTTGAGCCGGGCCGAGGTCCGCCGCAGCAGGAGGCGCATGGTCTCCGCCTGTCAGCGGGTGGCGGCCAGGACCCGGAGCAGGAGCGCATGGACCCTGGGCTCGCGGAACAGGTCCATCTTCTTCAGGCCAGTTACCCTGGCCCGGAAGGATGCAAGATCCGGATCCTCCTCCACGATCATGCCCTTCTCCCTGAGCAGGGCCAGGCGGGCCGCGTTCCTGGCCCGGTTGTCGCGGCGCTGGAACAGGGCAGCCTCGTACATGGCCTTGCGGATCATCTCACGGTCGGCCGGGGCAAGGGTCTGCCACCAGATGAGCGAGGCCACATCGATGTGCGGTGAATAGACGTGGCGGGTGAGGGTCATGTACTTCTGGACCTCCCAGAACCGGTAGACCTCCATGACCCAGAGGGGATTCTCCTGGCCGTCGATGACCCCCTGCTCCAGTTCGCTGTAGATGGGCCAGGGCATGGGGGTGGGATTGGCGCCCAGGGCCTGCCAGATCGCCTTGTGCAGGGCCGAGGCCATGACCCGGATCTTCAGACCGCGCACGTCGTCCGCGCTCCGCACCGGCCGGCGGTTGTTGGTCAGGTTGCGGAACCCGTTTTCGGAAAAACAGAGCCCCTTGAAACCCACCCGCTCCAGGTCGTCCAGGATCTCCCGGCCGAGCGGACCATCGAGGATGGCATCGGCCTGGGCATGGTCCCGGAAGAGGAAGGGATAATTGATCACCCGGACGATGGGATCAAAGGTGTCAAAGGGTCCCGCGGTGACCACTCCCATCTGGATGGTGTTCATCTGGATCTGCTGCAGGATCTCGGTCTCGGTACCGATGGACCGGGAGTGGTAGATCCTGACCGTGAACCTGCCGCCGGATCGCTGCTCCAGCAGGGCCTTGAACTTCTCCGCCACGATGTTCTGCGCCGAGCCGGGCTTGGTGACCACGCCCAGCTTGATGAGCCGGGCCGCGGAGACGGCGCCGGGGACGAGAAGGAGGAAAACAGCGGACAGGTACAGTATCTTCCGGCACTTCATGACAATATCCTCGGGACAGGATCACCTCAGGGAAAAGGAAGGGCCGGGGAGAGACCCCGGCCGGAAGCAGGTACCAGGAGACAGGTGCCAAGTGCCAGGTGCCAGGTATCAGGTGCCAGGTGCCAGGATGGTTACCTGCCTGGGGCAGTGGCATTGTAACAGTTTGTCGCCATCGGCAACGTGCTGAAAACAGCAAGACTTCTGGTAAAAGTTCAGCAGTGCGTGATCCTGGCTGGCCGCTATAGTCCGCGCTATGCGGCCAGCCGCGAGCGCGTGCAGATGGCGTGCTGCTGAACTTTTACGGCGGCATGAAGGTCTATCCGCCGCCGATGACGGGAAAGATGGCCAGCTTGTCGCCCTGGTGCACCACCTGGTCCTGGCTGCAGTGACGGGAGTTGAGCATGATCACCCCCACCTCGCCGGGATCGATGCCCAGCGAGGTGATGATCTCCCGCACCGTGGTGCCTTCCGGGTAGTCGCATTCACGTTCCCGGAAACGGCCGTCCCGGAAAAAGGCGAACAGCCTGACAGTGAGACGCATGGCCGCGGACCGGGATCAGGAGAAATCCCAGAAGGCGTCGATCTCCTCGTCGGTCATGTCCCAGACGACGTTATGCGGCGGCAGCGGCTCCTCGCGGAAGAACTCCGGCAGCCGGTCGTCCCTGCTGGTGAATCCGGCCGCCTGGTTGAAGGCCCGTTCGGTCTTGAGGATGGTCTTGCCCAGGCTGGTGACATCATCGGCGGTCAGGCTGATGCCGTAGCGGGCGTTGATCATGTCCACCAGGGCCGGCAGACAGGTGGCATCGTCCAGGGCGGCAAAGGCGATGAACAGGCACATGCCGGTGGAGTCGATGGCCGCGGTGGCGATCTGCAGGTTGCGCGACAGTTCCACCTGGCCCTCCTTGCCCAGGGGGTCGATGTTACCCCCCACGCCGAGGATGTTGGTGGCAATGGTGTAGCCCATGGTGTGGTCGGCGCCCTGGGTGGAGGTGGCATACGTGATGCCGATCCCCTTGACCGCGCGGGGATCGTAGGCCGGAATGGCCTGGTTCTTGACCACCGGGACCCGGGTGACGCCAAAGGCGCGGCCCACCGAGCCGGCACCGCAGCCGATGATCCGGCCCAGGGGGGTCCCGGCGGCGATCTCTTCGCGCAGGATGCGGCAGATGCCCTCGCCGTCGCCGAATTCGAGAACCCCGGCCTCCATGGCCACGCCCATGGCCACCGAGGTCTCGATGGTGTCGATGCCGATGTCGTCCATCAGGTGATCGGCCTCGGCGATGAGATCCAGGTTGTCGACACAGCAGTCGGCGCCCATGGCCCAGATCGACTCGTACTCGAAGCCCGAGGTCTTGTATTTCCTGTCCTTGTCGTTATAGATCTGCGAACACTGGATAACGCAGCCGGGATGGCAGTTGTGCTTTGGTCTGCCGTCGCGCTCGACAATGATGTCGTGCATGGTCTCGCCGGAGATCTTCTCATGGCCGTCGAACTGGCCGGCAGAGAAGTTGCGGGTGGGCAGGGCACCTGCCTCGTTGATGATATTGACCAGGACATTGGTGCCGTAGGTGCCCAGGGCCTGGGAGATGGGATTGTCCACCAGGGCCTTGGTGAAGACCCGGTTGGCCTCCCTGAACTTTTCGGGATCTGCGATCTCCACCTTGGCGTCAGTGGGCGCGATGGCGATGAACTTGACCCGCTTCGCACCCAGGACCGCGCCCAGGCCGCCCCGGCCGCAGGAGCGCAGCTTGCCGTCAGGGTCCTTGATGGAGATGTTGGCGGCCAGCATCTTCATCTCGCCGGCCGGGCCGATGGTGATGATGCCATGGCGGTCGCCGAACCGCCGGCCCGCCTCCTCGACCACGGCGAAGTTGCCCTTGCCCACCAGGTCGGTCTCCTCGCTGATGGTGACGTCTTCCTCGTCAATGAGGATGGAGTACCACCTGTCCTCCCGGGGCTGCCCCTCGATGATGATGGCCTTGCAGCCGAGCCGGGCCAGCATCTGGGCGGCGGTGCCGCCGGCGTTGGCCTCCTTGATGGTGCCGGTGAGGGGGCTCTTGGCGCCACAGGAGATGCGGCCGGAGTTGGCGGCCACGGTTCCGGACAGCAGGCCGGGCGCGATCACCAGTTTGTTCTTCGCTCCCAGGGGGTGACAGGTCGGTTCGACCTCGGCGGCGACAATGGTCGAGGTCAGGCCGCGGCCGCCGTGTCCCATCCAGTCGGCAGGCACCTCCTCGATGCTGGTGGTCAACTCGGTCATGTTGATACGGAAAATTCTGTCTGCCATCTGCGGTTCTCCCTGTTTGAGATTGGTTCTGCGGCTGTCCGTCTCCGATGCGGGATCCGGGACGCTCAGTTGGCCGGTCCCTGGCCGGCGGTGCCCAGTACCTTGGCGATGATCCTCTGTTTGACCTCCTCGTCGGGTGCAGGCTCCTTCCAGCTGATGAACTGTTCGGTGACCCGCATGAAGTCGCCGTTATCCTCCCTGCAGCGGGCACAGATCGATTCGGCCTGGTCACGGTACATGATGATCTTGCTGGCCGGCTCGCCATTTTTATCCACGGCCGCCATCTTCCGGCAGCCGCAGTCAAGGCGGATCACGGCGACGCCGATGCCGTCCGGGCTGCCCTCGAGGATGCCCTCGACCATGGCCCGTTCGCTCTTCACCGGGTCTCTCCGTACCTTGTTTTTACGTTTTTTTGCGCACATGTGAAATCATTCCTCCAAGGGTACAGGGTATCACCGGTCAATCTATTCTGTTCCTCCTGCCATGGTCAATACAATTTTTCCCTTCTCTTGCCGGTTCCAATGGAAGGATTCCGTTTTCTTTGTTTGAAATCAACATGTTGTCAGGTGCATGCACCCAGGGGCCATCCGCATCTTTTATCTTGACAAACTTTCAGTGGTTCGGTAGAGGGGAAGTCACCTTATCTATGCTTTTTCACTGAAGGAGAAAGTTTGAAAAAAGGTCGCAATAACTCTTTTCTTTAATCCAATTCTTGGAGGATGCATCATGTGGGAAATCGTTGTTGACAAGGACAAGTGTGCCGGTGACGAGGAATGCGTAAACGCCTGCCCGGCGCAGGTTTACGAGATGGTTGACGGCAAGGCCGAGCCGGTCGAGCCCGACGAGTGCCTGGGTTGCGAGACCTGTGTCGAGGTCTGCCCCGAGGGTGCCATCACTGTCACCGAAGTCTGATTTGATTTTCAGCCGACAGGATGACCGACCGTAAGCCCACCCCCGCCAGGGGGTGGGCTTATGTCGTTTAGAGGTCAGTCCCCTTGGATCACGGGGAAAAAGGACCATGAAATTCGAAAAAGTGGCACGGTTCAAACCCGGGGTGAGCCGGTCGGTGCATCTCTTTGCCGCCGCCTTTCTGTGGACCGGCATCGGTTCCATGCTGATGGTCCGTGGCTGGCGCTGGATCGGGCCCGGCAATGGTCGCTGGCTGGTGCTGCTGGCCCTGGTGCTGGGAACGCTCAAGTCGGTTTTCGTCCTCGACAGGGCCGCGGTGCGGACCGCCCGCAGGATCCGACAGTTCAGCGATTCCACCTGCATCGGTGCGATCTATTCCTGGAAGACCTGGCTCCTGGTGGGCCTGATGATGGGGTTCGGCATCACCATGCGCCGGCTCACCGATCCGGGCATGGTCATCGGCACCCTGTATGTGGCCATCGGCTGGGCCCTGCTCTTTTCCAGCCGCCAGGGCTGGCTCGAGTGGTTGCGCTGGATCAGGGAACATGAGTGATCGTTCCCCGGGGGGGGTTACTGTGCAAACGGCGTATAGCCTACAGTGAACCGGTACGAGTCCTTCAACCGGGTCGAAATCAGCCGTTCCGCCCTGCGTCACAACCTGGCGCTCTGCCGGCAACTGGCCGGTGCCGGCTGCGGCATCGTCGCCATGGTCAAGGCGGATGCCTATGGTCACGGCATGGTCGAGTGCGCCCGCATTCTGGCCGCTGAAGGGGTGGAGACCTTCGGAGTCGCCGAGGTCGGGGAGGGCGTCTGTCTGCGCCGCCGGGGTATCGGCGGCGAGATCCTGGTCCTGGCCGGTACCCTGCCGGAGACCATCGATGCCCTGGTGGAATATGACCTCACCCCCGTGCTGCTGGACGGGTCCCTGCTGGACACCTTGGCGGAGCGGGCCGCGCGGCTGGATCGGCAAATCCGGGTCCAGCTCAAGGTCGATGCGGGCATGGGGCGGCTTGGCTGCCCGCCGGAGGAGGCGACAGAGATCCTGCGCCGCATCAGGGCACTGCCGCGGCTCCGCCTGCAGGGGGTCATGGCCCACTTTCCCATGGCCGACGATCCCGGCTCGGACAACACGACCCGGGTACGCCGCCGCTTCGATGCCATGATCCGGCGGGTTGCCGGATTTCTGCCCCCTGATTGCCGTCTGCACATTGCCAATTCCGGGGGGCTGTTTTATGGTAGCGGTACCGGCCTGGACCTGGTCCGGCCCGGGATAGCGCTCTATGGCTGCCCACCGGACGGCGGCGTGCACGGGGGCGGCCACGGCACGGAGCGGCTGCGGCCGGTGATGCGGTTCGTGAGCCGGGTGATCCAGGTCCGCAGTCACCCGGCCGGAACCGGTCTGGGCTACGGGCATATCTTTACCACGTCCCGCCCCACCAGGGTCGCCATCCTGCCGGCGGGCTACGAAGACGGCTATCTGCGCTCGCTCTCCAACAGGGCCTCTGTCCTGATCCGCGGCCGCCGGGTGCCGGTCATCGGCCGGATCTCCATGAATCTCACCATGGTCGATGTCACCGGCCTGGAAGGGGTCTGTGCCGGGGACGAGGTCGTGCTCCTGGGCCGGCAGGGCACAGAGGAGATCACTGCCGACGAGATCGCCTCCTGGATGGGCACCATCAGCTACGAGGTTCTCTGCCTGCTGGGCAATCTCAACCAGCGGGTGTACGTGGAATAGCCCCCGCAGCGGCCGCCACCCGCCTTCTGCTCCTTACTGCCGGACAACCATGCCCGGCTGGCATTGACAACCGATGATAATCAAATAATAGTTCACCGCTATCAGCAATTGCCTGAAAAAAAGCAAGACCTTTGGTAAAAGTTCAGCAGTACGTCAGCTGTGCGTGATCGTGGCTGACCGCTATAGTCCGCTATGCGGCCAGCCGCGAGCGCGTGCAGATGGCGTGCTGCTGAACTTTTACATAATCAAGGGGATGCCATAATGACACCGCCACAGGCGGCCGACTGTCCTCCTGTCCCCTGGTACCTGATTTTTCGATACAATACACCATGATCAGATCACAGCTCAAGCAACTGGTGGACGAGGGATTTGCGCGCGGGGTCCGGGAGGGATTCTGGACCGATGCCGCGGCAGGAAAGTACACCGTCGAGGTGCCGAAACATGAAGGGCAGGGGGATTTTTCCACCAACCTGGCCCTGGTGGTGGCCGGACTCGAGAAGTGCAACCCGCGCCAGGTGGCCACCCGGCTGGTCGAACTGCTCGGCGACGAGGGGCCGATGATTGAAAGGCTGGAGATCGCCGGTCCCGGTTTTGTCAATTTCTTCCTTCGTCCCTCGGTCTGGAGCAGTGTGCTTGCCCCGATCCGGGAACAGGGTGAACGGTTCGGCCGTGCCGGATTCGGGGCCGGGGAAAAGGTGCTGGTGGAGTTTGTCAGCGCCAACCCCACCGGCCCCCTCAGTGTGGGCCATGGCCGCAACGCCATCCTGGGCGACACCATTGCCCGGCTGCTCGAGGCCGTGGGCTACGATGTGCAGCGGGAGTACTATTTCAACGATGCCGGCCGCCAGATGCGGGTCCTGGGAGAATCGACCCGGGCCCGATACCTGGAGCTGCTCGGCCTGGAATCCGACTTTCCCGAGGACGGCTACCAGGGCGATTATATCTACGATATCGCCCGTTCCCTGCGGGAGGAGCATGGCGACCGCCTGAAGGACGCGGACATCAGTGTCTTCAAGGAGCGGGCCCAGGAGGCGATCTTCGCCGACATCGACGCCACCCTGCAGCGCATCGGCATCCGCTTCGACTCCTATTTCAACGAACATACCCTCTACGAGGAAGGGCTTATCGACGACGTGGTGGCGCTGCTGCAGGAAAAGGGACTGGTCTATGAAAAGGAAGGCGCCACCTGGTTCCGGACCACGGCCCTGGGTCTGGAAAAGGACCGGGTGATCATCAAGAGTACGGGCGAGCCCACCTACCGGTTGCCCGACATCGCCTATCACCGGGAAAAGTTCCGCCGCGGATTCGACCGCATGATCAACGTGTTCGGCTCCGATCACATCGCCACCGTCCCCGATGTCCTGGCCGGGGTACGGGCCCTGGGCTATGACGATGCCCGGGTGCAGGTGGTGCTCTACCAGTTCGTGACCCTGCTGCGGGGCGGCCGGCAGGTCAAGATGTCCACCCGCAAGGCCACCTTTGTCACCGTGGACGAGCTGGTGGACGAGGTGGGTGTTGATGCCCTGCGATTTTTCTTCCTCATGCGCAAGGCCGACAGCCAGCTCGAGTTCGACCTGGACCTGGCCACACAGCAGAGCCAGGAAAACCCGGTCTACTATGTCCAGTACGCCCATGCCCGTCTCTGCTCCATCGAGCGGCAGGCCGCGGAAAAGGGCCTGCCGGTCATTGATTTCGAGGCCGCGGCCCTGGACCTGCTCCGGGAGCCGGAAGAGTTCGCCCTCCTCAAGCTCATGGCCGAGTACCCGGCCCAGGTCGCCGGCGCGGCCCGCGACCTGGCGCCGCACCGGATGATCTTCTATCTCATGGAGCTGGCCGGGCGGTTCCACAGCTACTACAACCGGCACAAGGTCCTCACCGACGATGCAGACCTGACCCTGGCCCGCCGCTGTCTCTGCGACGGCCTGAAGACGGTGTTCCGCAACGGCCTGCTCCTGGTGGGCATGACCGCACCGACACGGATGTAGGCTGGGCTGCGGACAGGTACGTGAACCTCTGACATTCCGGGAAGAGTCATGGCCACGGCCAGAAAGAAGAAGAAAACGCCAAAAAGGAAAAAGGGGCCCAAACGGTTCCGCTTCCAGCTCGGTCTGGCCGGGGTGGCCGGAATCGGCGTGGTGCTGTTCTGCCTTTTCCTGTGGATGTTCCTGCTTGGCATCTGGGCCGGCCAGACCATTCTCCTGCCATCGGCCGGACCGCAAGTCGGCACCGGCCTGCCGGCCGCATCGACGCCACTGATCCGGCCGCAGGGAAAAAAACGTCCCGTTTCCGGCAACACCGGAGACTGAGACCGCTTACAAAAACGACGTTGATAAATCGTGACCTTGTATACCCTGTGAGAGGTTACGGCAGGCCGCCAGCCGTCCTTGACCAACCGGGTCAGGATGAGTACAGTAAGAAGTTTATGGGTATTGCACAGGAAAACAACACCATCGGCCGGATCCGTCCCGCCCGCATGAGCGATGTCCGCCAGATCCACACCCTGCTGCAGCGGTTTGCCGACAGGGGGGTGCTCCTCGGCCGGTCCATCAGCTCCCTCTACGATGACCTGCGTGATTTCATCATCTTCGAGGATCATGGCATCAAGGGTGTGTGCGCCCTGCATATCTGCTGGGATGATCTGGCCGAGATCCGTTCCCTGGCGGTGGCGCCCGATGCCCAGGGCAGGGGGATCGGGCGGGCACTGGTGCATTCCTGTCTGGACGAGGCCCGGAGCCTCGAGATCGGCCGGGTCTTTGTCCTCACGTACCAGGCCGCTTTTTTCAGGAAACTTGGCTTTGCGGACTGCGACAAACGCGATCTCCCGCACAAGATATGGAGCGACTGTCTGCACTGTCCCAAGTTCCCCGACTGTGATGAAGAGGCGCTGATCTGGACCGCCCGGAACAGTGGATGACCGGATGGACGGTTCCCCTGCCAGCGGCAGGACCTTTGAATATCGCAACGTTTCCCCTGGACCGATGAACGGCGGAGCCCACCCCGGGCCCTGTTTCTGGAGATTATGATGTTAGGAAAGGCTCTTACAAAGGTTTTTGGCAGCAAGAACGACCGAATGATAAAACAGTTGCGGGGTGTTGTCGCCCGGATCAACGATCTGGAGCCCTCCATCGAGCCCCTCAGCGATGAGGAACTGGCCGCCAAGACCGTGGAGTTCCGGGGCCGGATCGAAAAGGGCGAGTCCCTGGACGATCTGCTGCCCGAGGCCTTTGCCGTGGTACGGGAGGCGGCCAGACGGGTACTCGGCGAACGACACTACGACGTGCAGCTCATCGGCGGTATCGTGCTCCACCAGGGCAAGATCGCCGAGATGAAAACCGGTGAAGGCAAGACCCTGACCTCCACCGCCCCGGTCTACCTCAATGCGCTCTCCGGCAAGGGGGTGCACGTGGTCACGGTCAACGACTACCTGGCCAGCCGCGACGTGGAATGGATGGGCCAGATCTATCGCTTCCTCGGCCTGACCACCGGTTCCATTGTTCACGACATGGACGACGCGGCCCGCCGTGAGGCCTATACCGCGGACGTGACCTACGGGACCAACAACGAGTTCGGATTCGACTATCTGCGC
>JALSNC010000070.1 GCA_026987195.1 Desulfobulbaceae bacterium
CCAGGGCCAGGATATCCGGGCACTCGTAGAGACGGCGCCCGTCCTCCAGGCTGAGACGTTCTTCGGCCCGGACCCTGGCAAGGATATCGCCAAGCCCGGCCTGTTCGATGTATGCGTCCATGGGAAAAGAGAAGCGATGGAATGAAAAAATGCAGGCCCCGTCACCGGGACGGGGCCTGCAGGGAAATTGATCAGTCGAGGAAATATCGGAGCTTCTCCCGCCGGCTGGAATGACGCAGCCGGTTGAGGGCCTTTTTCTCGATCTGGCGGATACGCTCGCGGGAGACGTTGAAGCGTTTGCCGATCTCCTCCAGGGTATATTCCGCCTTTTCGCCGATGCCGAAACGGAGACGGATGATCTTCTCCTCACGGTCGGTGAGGGTGGAGAGCACCTCGGTGACCCGGTTGGACAGTTCCCTGTTCTGCACCGCGTCATAGGGGGATTCCGACTCCTGGTTCTCAAGGAAATCGCCCAGGGTGGAATCGTCGTCGCCCACCGGGGTCTCCAGCGAGATAGGTTCGCGGGATGCCTCCAGGATGGCCAGGATCTTGTCCATGGGCAGATCCGTCATCTTGGAGATCTCCACCGGTGTCGGCTCGCGTCCCAGCTCCTTGAGCAGCGAATAGAAGGCCTTGAAGAACTGGCTCCGCAGCTCGAGGAAATGGACCGGCAGCCGGATGGTCCGGGTCTTGTCGAGGATGGCCCGGGTGATGGCCTGCCTGATCCACCAGGAGGCATAGGTGGAGAACTTGTTGCCCTTCTTGTAATCGAAACGGAACACCGCCCGCATCAGCCCCAGGTTCCCTTCCTGGATCAGGTCGGCCAAGGTCAGTCCCTGGTGCATGTACCGCTTGGCAATGGAGACCACCAGTCGCAGGTTGGCCCGGATCATGGAGTCCTTGGCCACCTCGATGGACCGGTTGTAGGCCTCGATCTTGGTATGCAGCTCGAACAGCTCCCGTTTGTCCGGGTACTTGCGCGTTGCCAGGCTGACACAATGACGCATGTAGTTGAGCTGCTGCTTCTTGGGCTTGAGCGAGGGATCACGGCGCTGCCACAGGTCGATGCGCTCAATCAGCATCTTCATCTCCGTGGTGCCGGACCGGTCCTCGCGAATGGCCGCGACAATGGCGTCAAAACCTTCGCGGATGGTCTTGGAATACTTGGCCTCTTCCTCGGGGGTGAGCAGATCGAACTGGCCCATCTCCCGCAGGTAGGTGGTGGTGGTTTCCTCGGAATCGTGCTCCTCGCTGTCGGGCAGCGGTTCGCTTACGGTCTCCTCTTCAGTCTGTTTCTTGCCGGTCCAGACCTCACCGGACAGGGTCTTCTTTTTGCCTGATTTCTCCTGGGTGACGATCTCTATATTGTTCTCTCCCAGAAAATCGAAGAGTTCCTCGATGGCGCCCGGATCCTTGATATCTTCGGGCAAAAGTTCATTAAGATGCTGAAACGTGATGCATCCTTCGCTTTTTCCAGCCTCAAGAAGGTCATTTTTGATACTTGTCAGCACCTGCCTTCTCCCTCCTGCAACAATGGTTTACATGCAAAAAAAGCGCAGCACGCCTTTCATAACATAAAGAGAATAGAATTCTAATGCATCCAGTTCAAAAAAGCAAACAAAGAGTTTCGTGATTGCGATTGTCCCGACACGGAGGGACTACCCGGCTGTTTCCAATTGAAAAAAAACCAAATCCCGTGTTTCATTGGTTGCGGGCCGGGACGGACGGCGAGGCAGCATGGCAGGCCACATGGTGGCACGTCCTTCAGCACGGCTCCGTGCTGAACGGCTATCGATGTCCATATACCTCGGCTCCCCCCGACAGACGCGTCGGCCTGTTTTGGCGGCAGGTTCCCGCGCAGACAGCGCGGGACCACGCAACAGAGCCACTTTATAAATTATAAGTTCATTATGAAATGAAGTCTACACCAACATGAGGGAAAACCTAAGCAGATGAGACAAATTATCAGAAAAAGGTCCAGCGGAGTCCTTCTGCCGGTCTTTTCCCTGCCCTCTCCCTGGGGGATCGGCGACCTGGGTCCCGGGGCATCTGCCTTCATCGATTTCCTTGCCGCCGCCGGCCAGTCCTACTGGCAGATCCTCCCCCTCGGCCCCACCGGCACCGTCTTCGGCAACTCCCCCTACATGAGCCCGTCGGCCATGGCCGGCAACCCCCTGTTCATCAGCCCGGACCTGCTGATGGACCAGGGGCTGCTCCACAGGGAAGACCTGGGCGCTACCGGGTTTTCCGAGTACCAGGTGGAGTATGACCGCGTCGCCTCCTGGAAGCGTCGCCTCCTGCTACAGGCCTGGAAAAGTTTCCGTGGCGACGCCGCCAATCGTGACCGCCTGGAAGTGTTTATCCGGGCCCAGCCCTGGGTGCGGGAACACGCCCTCTTCCTGGCCCTGAAAAAGCGGTTCCGTGACCGGGGATGGTTCCACTGGCCGCGCGAACTGCGGCAGCGGGAAAAGGCGGCCCTGCGGCAGGCCCGGGCCGATCTCGCCGACGAAGTGGAGTATGGCTGTTTCGAGCAGTACCTGTTCAGCAGCCAGTGGCAGGGGCTGCGGGCCCACGCCCGGGAAAAGGGCATCCTGCTCATCGGCGACCTGCCCATCTATGTGGCCATGGACAGTGTCGATGTCTGGGCCAACCAGGAGATCTTCCAGCTTTCAGCAAAAGGACTGCCCACGGCAGTGGCCGGGGTGCCGCCCGACTATTTCAGCAGAACCGGGCAGCGCTGGGGCAACCCCCTCTATCGCTGGCACAGCCGCAGCCACGACGTGCGCGCGAAACTGCTCGCCTGGTGGGAAAGCAGGCTGCAGGCCATCTTTGACCAGGTCGATCTGATCCGGATCGACCATTTCCGCGGCTTCGAGGCCTACTGGTCCATCCCGGCGCGGGAAAAGACAGCGGTCAGGGGGCACTGGGTGCGGGGCCCGGGAAAGGCCTTTTTCAGGACAATGGAACAGCGGCTGGGCCGGTTGCCGATCATTGCCGAGGACCTGGGCCTCATCACCGACAGGGTCCGGAAACTGCGTGACGACCTCGGCTACCCCGGAATGAAGATCCTTCTCTTTGCCTTTGACGGCGACCCTGACAACAGCTACCTGCCGCACAACGTCAGCCGCAACAGCATCATCTATACCGGCACCCACGACAACGACACTGCCGTGGGCTGGTACCTGAGCCCGGAGGTGTCGTCACAGGCCAGGCGCCTTGCCAAGCGGTATGCCAACAAGCGTGATGACGAGGCATCCACCTTCCACCTCGACATGATGTACCTGGCCCATGCCTCGCCCGCCATCCTCTCCATCCTCCCCCTGCAGGATGTACTCGGCTTCGGCAACGACTGCCGGATCAACACCCCGGGCACGGCCAGGGGCAACTGGCGGTGGCGGTGCGCATCCAGATTCCTCAGCGACCAGGCGGCCCGCACCCTGGAGGACAGTACCCGGCTCTTCGGCCGCCATCCACAGGCCAGCTCCTGATAACCGACATGAACATACGCATCTTTCTCGGCAGTCCACGCAAAAACGGCAACACCCACCTGCTTGCGGAAGCGGTGAGCCAGGGGATCCGCCAGGAAAATCCCCGCGCCAGGATCGAAACCATCCATCTGCCACAGCTCGATATCCACCCCTGCATCGGCTGCGGCACGTGCGAACGGGAAGGCCACTGTATCTTTGAGGACGACATGCCCGCCCTGTACGAGAAGATCACAAAGGCCCATCGCATAGTGATCGCCTCTCCCATATACTTCTATGCTGTCACCGCCCAGACCAAGGTCTTCATCGACCGCTGCCAGGCCCTCTGGAGCAGAAAATACATCCTGCGGCAGAGGCACCCGGAGCATGAACTTCGCAGGGGATATCTGATCAGTGTCGCCGCCACCCGCGGTGAACGGCTCTTTGAAGGCGCCATCCTCACCAGCCGCTACGTGCTCGACGCCATGGACTGCCCCTATGCCGGTGAGCTCACCATTGCCGGCGCCGACAGCAGGGGGGTCGTGGGCAACAGACCGGAGGTCATCGACAGGGCGCGCCAGTTCGGCCGCACCATCGCCGCACCCTGATTTTTTCCTGTCCTGCAGTGGAAAGCGTCTTGACAAAGGCCATCATTTATTTTACAAAAGCCTGCACCACAAGGCCCCATCGTCTAGCGGTCTAGGACGTCGGCCTCTCACGCCGAAAACAGGGGTTCGATTCCCCTTGGGGTCACCAAAAAACTACCGGCAATATCAATGGGTTATCATTGATATTGCCGGTTTTTTTCATTCCTGCCCCTTCTGTTCATTTTCCATAAATTTTGGGTAATTACCTGGATTTTTTATCCAAACCTGCCAACCCGCTGCCCGGTGATTCCTTATCGTCGGGCACAGGGTGCACAACCGGTGACCATTCGATATCACCGCACCGAGCCTCACTGATACCGCCTATGGAAAGGCGGCTGCTGATCGAAATTTCCTATTCGACCCATCGAACGACTTAACGTATACTCTCCTTTCATCATGGACTCGTAAGAAGTCCATCACACTCTAAAGATGGCTCAGCATAAACGTCCGATATACAAGGCAAGCGAACGGAGTGCGACTCCGAGGCGTAGCGGTATCGGCCAGGCAGAGGCGTACATGGAGTACGTCGGGCATCGGTCCTACCCGCTGCAACGCGGTAGATCGGACTTTTGCGACACCATCTTTCATTATCATCCGGTTTCAGAAAAGGAGAAGACATGAAAAGATCGCAAACAGGCGTCCTCCTCGGGCTGCTCTGCATGACCATCGGATTTCTTTACCCCGGCATGCCGCTGCAGGCGGCGGATGATCTGGCTCCCTTTACCGGCTTGAAGGGTTCCCTGCGTATTGCCGGCGGCACTGCCCATATCCCGGTCATGAAGGAGGCGGCCCGGCGGATCATGAGTTTCAATCCCGACATCAGGATCAGCATTGCCGGCGGTGGTTCCGGTCTCGGCATCAGGCAGGCTGGCGAAGGGTTGATCGATATCGGCAATGCAGGGCGCAGGCCCACGGATACCGAGATCGCCAAATATAACCTCAAGCTCTTCCAGTGGGCCATCGACGGGGTTGGAGTCATCGTTCATCCCGACAACCCGGTCCGTACACTGACCAGTGCTCAGCTCCAGGGGATCTTTGCCGGCAGGATCAGCAACTGGAAGGAGGTTGGCGGCGTGGACAGGGAGATCGACATCTATACCCGTGACGAGTCCTCGGGTACCCGCAAGGTCTTCTGGAAAAAGGCCCTGGCCAGGGGTACCATCTCGGACCGGGCCAACGTGGTGGTCTCCAACGGCGCCATGAAGACCACCGTTGCAGGCGATCCTTTCGGTATCGGCTATATTTCCATCGGCTACATGGATGCAACCGTAGCCCCGGTCAGCCTGGACGGCGTTGCCCCGGATCTCGCCAATGTACGCAACGGCAGCTACCGCGTGGCCCGTGGCCTCTACAGTCTGACCAGGGGCGAACCAGCCGGACTTGCCAGGGCCTTTGTCGACTTTCTCTTCAGCCCCACGGGCCAGCAGATCGTGCAGGACAAGGGGCTCATCCCGGTCCGGTGACACCCGGCAGGGAATCTGCCGGCATCATGGGGGACAGAATGGTCTTCCGGGAGCACCTCTTCCGGTCTGCCGCGGTCATCTGCGGTCTGCTCACCCTGGCCATCTTCTGCTTTCTCTGCGTCCTTGGCCTGCCGCTCCTGCAGGACGGACACCTGCTCTCCCTGCTCTCGTCCCCCTGGGCACCTGCGCGGGGACTCTACGGTATCTTCCCCATGCTGCTGGCCAGTATTCTGCTCGCGCTGCTCAGCCTGGCCCTCGGCTTTCCCGTCAGCCTGGGCTGCAGCCTCCTGATCACGGCTCTGGCGCCGCGCCGACTGCGGATGCTGCTCATCGGCATGATACGGCTGATGGCCGGTATCCCCACCGTGGTCTACAGCTTTGCCGCCCTCTTTCTGCTGGTACCGCTCATGCGCACCCTCATCGGCAGGGGGTCCGGCCTCTCCCTCCTGACCGCGGCCCCGGTGCTGGCGCTGCTCATCGTGCCCACCATGGTCATCTTCTTTGTTGCCGGCTTCGAAAAGGTGAACCGGGCACATCTTCTGGCCCTGGATGCCCTGGGCGGCAGCAGGGTTCAGAAAATCATCCACATCCTGCTACCCGGCGCCAGGCCGGCCCTGATCAACGGCACGCTGCTCGGTTTCGGCCGGGCCATGGGCGACACCATGGTCAGCCTGATGCTGGCCGGCAACTCCACGGCGGTTCCTTCCTCGCTTGCCGATTCGGCCAGGACGCTGCCCGCCCACATCGCTCTGGTCATGGCCTCGGATTTCGACTCCATGGAATTCACCTCCATATTCGCCTGCGGCCTGCTCCTCTACCTGGTTACCGGCCTGCTCATGCTGCTCATGCGTCTGCCTGGCCGATCTCCGGATAACGAATCATGACGGGACAACGAAAAATTACTGAAATCACCGTCACGTGGTTCTGCTGGCTGAGCGGCCTGCTCCTGCTGGCGGCCCTGGTCATCCTGGTCGGCTATCTCATCCGCAGGGGCGGACCGGTGCTCGGTCTTTCGCTGCTCTTCGGAGACACCCCGCCCCTGGATGCCCTGCTCCTGCGGAAACATGTTTTTGACGGCCTCTATCCCGCCCTGGCCGGCACGCTGCTTCTGATCATCGGGGCCATGGTCCTGGCCATTCCCCTGGGCATCGCCAGCGGTATCTACATGGCCGAATACGCCGGCGGCCGGACCAAGGCCGTTTTCAGCCTGCTCTTCGATATCCTCGCAGGTATTCCCTCCATTGTTGTCGGCCTGGCCGGGCTGTCGATCACCATCTTCCTGCACCGGATCTTCGGAGAACGGATCATGCCGTGTCTGCTGATCTCGTGCCTGGCGCTTGCCTACCTGGTGCTGCCTTACCTGATCCGGACCACCCAGGTTGCCCTGGAATCCATTGATCCGGTTGTCCGCAGAACAGCGCCGGCCCTGGGTGCCTCCAGACTGCAGAACATCGGCCGCGTCCTGCTCCCCCACTCCCTGCCTGCCATCATCGGCGGCATCATCCTGGCCACAGGCCGCTGCGCCGAAGACACGGCCGTGATCATGCTGACCGGAGCCGTGGCCAGTGCGGGTATCCCGCGTTCCCTGCTCGATCAGTACGAAGCCCTGCCTTTTTACATCTATTACATCTCGGCACAGTACACCAGTCCGGACGAGCTGGCCACTGGCTTTGGCGCGGCTCTCCTGCTCCTTCTTCTCTGCAGCGCCCTGCTTGTTCTTGCCCTTGTGCTGCAGCGTCGCCTCACCATCTTCCTGCTCTATCGATGAACCGATGGCCCCAGCCGTTAAAATCCGGGTCTGCGACCTCAATTTCCACTACCGCAATCGCCAGGTCCTCCACGATGTCAACCTGACCATCCCCTCCGGCAGCATCACGGCCATTACCGGGCCATCGGGCAGCGGCAAGTCCACCCTTCTCCTGGCCCTGAACCGCCTCTGGGAAGAGATTGACGGTTGCAGGGTGCGGGGCAGGGTGGAGATCGAGCTGGACGGCCGGCTGCAGGAGATCCACAGTCCCGCCCTGCCGGCCCGTTACGTACGCCGGAAGGTGGGCCTGGTCTTCCAGCAGCCCAACCCCCTGCCCATGTCGATCTTCCGCAACATCGCCTTTCCCCTGCAGCTTGCAGGAGTACGTGACCGGAAACTGCTGGCACAGCAGGTGGAGACAGCGCTCAGGAAAGTGCGGCTCTGGCAGGAGCTGCACAACCGCCTGGAGGACGACGGCCGTTCTCTGTCCGGCGGCCAGCAGCAGCGGCTCTGCATCGCCCGGGCCCTGGTCCTGCAGCCCGAGGTCCTGCTGCTCGACGAACCGACCTCCTCCCTGGACCCCGAGACCGGCCAGGCCATCGAGGAACTCCTGCTCAACCTGAAAAACGAGATGACCCTGATCGTGGTCTCCCACTACCAGGACCAGGTGCAGCGCATCGCCGACCTGCGCTTCACGGTCCGGGAGGGACGTTTCACTCGCTTACCTGCCGGCCGGCCACGATCACGTACAGGCCCGGCTCTATGATCACCAGGCGAGAGAGAGAAAAAAAGGGAGAAGAGAGGCCGGCAAAAAGGTGAAAAAAACGGCCAGGAAAACTGGTGCCGGGAGACAGCCTGCAGAAAAAAGCGTTGCCCCCCAATGACTTTCGGACAAAATAACCTAACCCCATTGATTCATGTGAAAATACCTGGTAGCCTGTACCAGTGACAGGCGATTTTCCGAGCCCCATGATCCCCCTGGCAAATCCCCGGTTCCCATGAAGAGCCCCTGAACCAGCCTGAAAATTCGTAACCCTGCTGCGGCCGGTAGACCACTGGCAAAAATATAAAAAAACCACCAACAGCGATCAACAAGGAGGAAAAAATGATGAAAAAGGCCCTACTTACCGGAATAATTATTATTGCCGCAAGCTCCCTGTCGTATGCCATGGACTGCAGCAACCTGAGACTGCAGCAACCTGACAGGATGCCGGAAAAAAATCTGTGAACTGCAATTAAAGGCGGCATCTCTGACCGAACCTCATGCCAGGGCAAGGGTGGAAGCCGCCATTGCTGAACTGCAGGCCAACTGCACAGAGAGCACCCTGTCGGACCATGAGGCCAGGAAGTCGGAGAAACACACCATGAAGGTCAACCATAAAATCGAGGAGGCGCAAAGTGATATAAAAGAGTACGAATACAAAAAGAACAAGGCCCTGGCTGAAGGGAAAAAAGACAAGGCTCTAAAATACCAGCATAAAATCGAAGAAAAACAGCTCAAGATCAAGCATCTTGAAGGGGAAAAATAACCCCTGCCCCACTGGTTCAGGAAGAAAAGCGCCGTAAGCGCTCACAGGAACCGCACGGAGTCTTCGCTTACCTCTTTGCACGGTCGTGCCTGCCCGCATAGGCAGGCTATCGGAGTCTCCCTGCGGTCGCTTACCTGCGGCCAGGCACGCCTGCACAGGTAAGCGCAGACTCCGAATCTGCGGCCCCTGAGAGCGCTTGCAACCGCACGATATCCAGGATAACCGGCAGCGCAGGGGCGCAGGCGGCGTCCAGGAGATAGTCGCGGAGATGCTCACGGATGATGGACTCGTAAAATGTCCATCACACGCTAAAGATGGCTCAGCATAACAGTTCGATATACAAGGCGTAGCGGTGCCGGCCAAGCGGAGGCGCACATGGAGTACGTCGAGCATTGGCCGTACCTGCTACAACGCAGTAGATCGGACTTTTTGCGACGCCATCACGGAGACCGGTACCGACATCCCCGGTATGGACATGGGCGGGCAGGCGCTCCCCCTGCCCGAGCCCGGCAATGGCCGCAGGCCCGAAACCATCGTCGCCAAGCTGGATGTTGCCGCACCCGGAGACAGCGACCCTGCCGGACATGAAATTTTGCATATTTTGCCTCGCCGCCCCTTTTTACCTTGGCACCCAGGTTGTATTTCGCTATCAATACAGCTTCAACAGAAAAAACATCTTTTATTGTGCGCTGGCTGCACATTACGCACAAAAACATCTTGCACAAGCGCGATAAGCGGCAGGTACACATCGAGGCGCAGGGAGTGGTGCAGGGGGTGGGGTTCCGCCCCTTTGTCTATTCCATTGCCCGTGAACTCGGCCTCGACGGCCACGTGGAGAACACCGGCGCCGGGGTGGAGATCGTGGTACGGGGCGGGGAACAGGCAGTTGCCCGATTTATCGAGGCCCTGAGAAACAAGCCTCCGCCCCTGGCACGGATCGGCTCGATATCGGTGCGGGAGAGCGAGGCGCCCCTGGCGCCCGGATTCTCCATCCGGCCGAGCCGTGACCACCAGCCGGCCGCTACCCTGATCTCGCCGGATATCGCCACCTGCGACGACTGCCTGGCCGATATCTTTTCCCGCCGCAACCGCCGCTATTTCTACCCGTTCACCAACTGCACCAACTGCGGGCCGCGCATGACCATCATCGCCAGGCTGCCCTATGACCGGGCCAACACCTCCATGCGGGCCTTCACCATGTGTCCGGCCTGCCGGCGGGAATACGATAACCCGGACGACCGGCGCTTCCATGCCCAGCCCAATGCGTGCCCGCACTGCGGCCCCTCCCTTGCGTGGCGTGACCACAACGGCTCCCTGCTCTGCGATGACAGCACCCGTGCCCTGCAGGAATGCGCTCGCGCGCTGGCAGCCGGAAAAATTGTCGCCATCCGCGGCCTGGGCGGTTTTCACCTGGCCGTGGACGCGGCCTCGGAGCAGGCCGTAACCAGGCTGCGCCGCCGCAAGCGCCGGCCAGCCAAGCCCCTTGCCGTCATGGTCGCAGACCTCGACACGCCCCCCGTGGCCGGCAGGATCAACAGACCGGAGCGCGAACTCCTCACGAGCCGGGAGCGGCCCATTGTCCTCTGCCGCCTGCAGGACAGCGGTCTCTGCCGCGCCCTTGCCCCCGGCCTTGCCGAGACCGGCATCATGCTGCCCGCCACCCCGCTCCATCACCTGCTTTTCTCCCTGCCCGACTGCCCGAAGGCGCTGGTCATGACCTCGGGCAACCCCAGCGGTGAGCCCATCTGCACAGACAATGACGAGGCCTGTGCACGTCTTGCCGGTATCGCTGATTTCTTCCTCACCCACAACCGCGAAATCCTCACCCGGGTGGATGATGCAGTGGCGCGGGTCACGGCGGGCAGGGTACAGATGATCCGCCGCGCCCGCGGCTACGCGCCGCTGCCCGTCCCCCTGGCCGCACACCTGCCGCCGCTGCTTGCCTGCGGCGCCGAGCTGAAAAACACCTTCTGCCTGACCAGGGGAGACCAGGCATTCATCAGCCAGCACATCGGCGACCTGAAGGGACCGGACACCCTGGCATTCTTCGAGCAGTCCATCAGGTATTTTCGGGATATACTTGAAATATCGCCACAGGCAGTGGTCAGGGACCTGCACCCTGATTACCTGAGCAGCCGCCATGCCGAGGCCTGCGGCCTCCCCTGCACCGCCATCCAGCACCACCATGCCCATGCCGGGGCTGTCATGGCGGAACATCATCTTGACCAGGGCCTTGCCGTCATCTTCGATGGTGCGGGCTTGGGGCCTGACCGGACCATCTGGGGCGGGGAATTTCTCCTGGTCAGGGGACCGGAGTGGACGCGGGCAGCCCATCTGTCACCATTTCCCCTGCCTGGCGGGGATGCCGCCACCCGGGAGACCTGGCGGATCGCCATCGCCCTGCTGCGGGCAGCCGGCACCGACATCGCCGAGCCCGGCAGCCTGCCCGCCACCCTGCAAACGGTTCCCGACCCCGCCCGGATCCGGGACATGGAGCAGGTGCTGGCCAGCGGCATCAATTCGCCCCGCTGCTCTTCCATGGGCAGACTGTTCGACGGCATCGCCTCCCTGCTGGGGTTGCGACACCTGGTCGAGTATGAGGGCCAGGCCGCCATGGAGCTCGAAGACCTGGCACACCGTCCTTGCCGTGCCGTTGGCGAACACGGCCCTGACGACAGCCGCTACAGGGCGACCCTCAGCAAAGGGCCACTGCCCTGCCTTGACATGCGCCCCCTGGTCCGATGGATATGTGACGATCTGCAGCGAGGTGTGCCGGTCCGGATCCTGGCCCGCTGCTTCCACCTCTGGCTTGTCCGGTCCACCGTGGCCATGATCGACCATCTGACCGGGGCCGACCGGTCGGTCAACATCCTCCTGGGTGGCGGCTGCTTCCAGAACCGGATTCTGAGCGAGATGCTGCGCCGCGAACTGGAAGAACTGGGATACAGGGTGTATAGTGGCGGGATGATCCCGGTCAACGACGGCGGCATCAGCCTGGGCCAGGCATGGCTGGCCGGACTGGCGATGCTCGACGGCAGGACCCGGGGGGAGAGATAACAGTTCGCCGCTATCGGCAACTACCTTGAATTACCCTCCCCCTCACGGGATGTCCGGCCATCGGTTTTTCCGACCGCAATGATGTAAGCGCTCTCAGGGGCCGCAGATTTGTGCGGGCGTGCCTGGCCGCTATAGCCTACCTATGCGGGCAGGCACGACCGTGCAAAGAGGTAAGCGAAGACTCCGTGCGGTTCCTGTGAGCGCTTACGTGAGCGCAGACTCCGGACGGCGTGCTGCTGACCTTTTACTGAACCACTGATGCGTTTACGCGGGGAGACGACATGTGCCTTGCCATACCCATGCGGGTGATCGAGATACAGAAAGGCAGCGACGACCTGCTTGTGCCGCCGGTTGCCGTGGTCGATGCCGGCGGCATGCACAGAGAGGTGCGCCTGGACCTGGTGGATCGCATGCCCGAAGTCGGCGACTACCTGATCATCCACGCCGGCTTTGCCATCAACTGCCTGGACGCCGAAAACGCGGAGATCAACCTGCGGCTGATGCGCGAGATGGCCGAAAAGGGGGACGGTGACCGTCCGGTCATCCGAAAGGGCCAACAACGGCGATGAAACACATTGACGAATACCGCGACCGGGAAATGGTGCAGTCGCTCTGCCGGCAGCTCGACAAAACCGTCAAACAGCCGGTGCGTATCATGGAGGTCTGCGGCACCCATACCATGTCCATCTTCCGGCACGGCATCCGGGAGATGCTGCCCGCACCCGTCCGGCTGATCTCCGGGCCGGGCTGCCCGGTCTGCGTCACCCCGGCCGGCACCATTGACGCCTTTATCCGCCTGGCGTACCGGGACAAAACCATTGTCGCCACCTTTGGCGACATGATCCGGGTGCCGGGCAGCGGCCAGTCCCTTGCCGATGCAAGGGCAGCGGGCTGCCGGGTGGAGATGGTCTACTCTCCCATGGACGCGCTCGTCCTGGCGCAAAAGAATCCGGACGCCATGGTGGTCTTCTTCAGCATCGGCTTTGAGACCACTACCCCGACCATTGCCGCCACCGTGCTGGAAGCGGCACGGCTTGAACTCAACAACTTCTGCATCTTTCCGGCCAACAGGATCATGCCCCCGCCCCTGGCCGCCCTGATGGAGGATCCCGCACTCGAGGTGGACGGCCTGCTCTGTCCCGGCCACGTCTCCGTCATCACCGGGTCAGAGGCCTTCCGTTTCCTGGTGGACGACTACGGTCTTGCCTGCGCCATCGGTGGTTTTGAGCCGGCGGACATCCTGCTGGCCATCCTCGCCCTGGTCGGGCAGGTGCAGACGGGACAGCCGGACGTGGAAAACTGTTACGGCCGGGCCGTGACCCCGGCGGGCAATCAGAGGGCCCGGGAGATAGCGGAACAGGTCTTCATCCCGGTCGACAGCCGCTGGCGGGGGCTGGGCATGATCCCTGTCAGCGGTCTGGCCGTGCGGCCGGAATTTGCCCGCTTTGATGCCACGGTACGCCTGGATATCGAAGGCCACGAGATCGAAGAGCCCAAGGGCTGTCTCTGCGGCTCCATCCTGAAAGGCATCCATGAACCGCCCGACTGCCCGCTCTTTGGCACCCGCTGTACCCCGGCCACCCCGATCGGCCCCTGCATGGTCTCGGCCGAGGGAACCTGCGCGGCCTGGCAGCGTTATGGCGGCATTCTGCACCCGTGAACAGGCCATGAAAGAAAAAAACATCCTCCTTGACCACGGCAGTGGCGGCCTGGCTGCCGGCGAGCTGATCAGCGGCCTGTTTCTCGAATATCTCGACAATCCGGTTCTGGCACGCATGGAAGATGCCGCCGTGCTCGACAACCCTGGCGGCAGGCTGGCCTTTTCCACGGATTCCTACGTGGTTGACCCCCTGTTCTTTGCCGGCGGTGATATCGGCGAACTGGCGGTGAACGGCACCATCAACGACCTGGCCATGCAGGGGGCAACACCCCTGGCGCTCAGCCTCGGCCTGATCATCGAGGAAGGGCTGGAGATGGAGGTGCTCGAGCGGATCATCGCCTCCATTGCCCGGGCCTGCAGGTATGCCGGCGTGGAGGTGGTGACCGGGGATACCAAGGTGGTGCCGCGGGGCAAGGCGGACCGGATCTTTATCAACACCTCGGGAATCGGAGTGGTGCCGGAAAAAGCGGATATTGGCGCAAACAGGATACGCGAAAACGATGTGATCCTGCTCTCCGGCTCACTTGCCGGCCACGGTATCACCATCCTGACCAGCCGCGCCGGCCTGCAGGTGGAAGGCGGCCTCGCCAGCGATACCCGGCCGCTCCACTTCCTGGTGCAGCGTCTCCTCGCGGAACATGGCACGGCCGTGCATGCCATGCGCGATCCGACCAGGGGCGGCCTGGGCACGACCCTGGCCGAACTCGCCCGTGCAGGCGGCCTGTGCATGGAAATCGAGGAGCGGGATATCCCCCTTCGCAGTGCGGTGCGGGCCGCCTGCGAGCTGATGGGCCTGGATCCCCTCTACCTGGCCAACGAGGGCAAGTGTGTGGTGATTGCGGCGCCGGAACAGGCGAAAGAGATCCTGGCGGCCATGCGGTCCGTGGAGGAGGGAAAAAACAGCCGCATCATCGGCCGGGTGACCAGGCAGTATCCGGGCCGGGTGGTCCTGACCACCATCGCCGGCGGCCGCCGTCTGGTGGAACCGCTCACCGGCGACCCACTGCCGAGAATCTGTTGACAATGGCCGTCGGATACGGCCGAACCTGGGGTATCAGCTCACCTCCACGGGATTGTGCCGGCCCAGCACCTCCCTGATCTCCGGCTCGATAACCGAGCCGGCAATGACCTTGACCTGTTTTTTCTCCTTGTCCGCATAGATCTCTTCCACCGGCAGGCCGATATTGATGAGATCGTCGGTGACGTTCTTCAGTGTCTCGGCAGAACCATAGGTGGCGGTGATGACCCTGGCCGTCTCCCTTTCCTCGAGTTCCCTGGATGCCGTGGCCGTGGGATTGTGCCTGTTGACCACCTCCATGATTTCGCCTTCGATCTCCGGACCGGAGATGATCTTGACCTGCAGTTCCACGTGGTTGACAAAGATCTTTTCCGTGGGCAGGCCGGTGTTGACCAGGTCGTCGAAGGTGTTGCTCAACGTGTCGTCCGATGCAAAGGTCGCCGTGATGATTCGTGCCATTGTTCTTCCTCCATGGATGTTATGGGGTCAGGTCACCGGAACCGGTGTTCCATGCAAGGAAACTATAATCACGCCCCCCGGCATCTCAAGGATTGAAAATACGGTTGCCGCACCAGCATGTCATCACCAGGAAATACAAAAGGCCCGGTCGTATGACCGGGCCTTTTGTCGGAAGGTATGGGCTGAATTCTACCTGGAACTGGCCTAACGCATTGTACGGCCACGACCACCATTGCCGCGACGATCGGTCAGGGTATTGAGAAAAGCTACGATATCATCCACCTCCTGGTCCGACAACCCCATATTCCCTACTTCCGTATCCAGATTATCGGTCACCTCGGGTACTGGCCAGTCGCCAGTATCCCTGGAATTATGAAAGCTCACCATATCACGCAGATCAGCAAAGTAACCATTATGGCCGTAAGGTGGGGTAATGGCTACATTGCGTAAAGTAGGCACCTTGAACTTGCCGTACTGATCGGCATAGTTTGCATCACCGATGATTGGAGATTCACTGGCATAATCTTTTTCCAGAAAACCTCCCAGCCCCAGGTCCGTTCCCTTATCCGCCAACAGCGGATTGGCAGGCAATCCAATGTTGTGATAGGAATAATCGGTAAACAGGGGCGGGGTACCGTCAGGACCAGGATCAGAGGAATGACACCTGGAACAGTTGGCCTTGAACAAGACATATCCATTGCGCTCCTGGTCATTGAGATCAGCGGCATCAAAGCGGGAACTGTACTTCTGGACCATGGAAGAGCGCTCGAAAGCCGCCAGAGCCAGCGCGAAATAATCATAGGCACGGTCCACGTCGTCAAGGGCATCCGGGCCGAATACCTGGTAGAAGAGACCAACGTACCGGGCGTTCCTGATAACATCAACGACCGCTTCCTTGCTCGGCATATCCATCTCAACAGGATTGAGCGGAGGCCCCTGTGCCTGCTCTGCCAAGGGATCGTTCAACGTCCAGCCGGTGGCACGGCCATCCCAGAACATACCACCGACGTATGTGCCCTTGACCTCGTCCCACTGCAGATTCGGACTGTACCCGCAATATGCTGCTGTCGGCGAATTGCGGTCACCAGTGCTTGTACCGTCATCTCCCAGAGAAACCACGGAATTTTCCGGATCCAGCACGTTTGCCGGATCAACGAATCCCATCCGCCTGTCATGGCAGGTATTGCATGACTGGGTTGCGTTTCTTGAAAAATTATTGTCCATGAACATCATTTTTCCAAGCCTCTCCATCTTGCTGGGCTGTGCAGCATACACCATTCCCGCTGTACCCAGAACCGCGAATACCATCGCCGTTTTTGTCCATACCTTCATACGATTCTCCTACCTCCTGTCAATAATGGATGGCGAAAGGCGTCAACTGCCTGCCTTTCGCTGCCAACAATGCCCATACCTCCCGCGCCTAACCAGGAATATTACCTAAACCTGATTAGATCAATTTTAGATAATATTCCTATTTCTATTTTTTTGTCAATGGGAAATATTCCCATATTTTATTCCAACCGTATCAATATGCTGCCGGTTTTCCAGGGTATTTCCCTAACATGATCGTAGAAATATGCCTCGTTGGTATTCGTTTACTTTTTGTCTGTAGCTGTGCTAGTATCCAATGGTTGCATCCTCTGCCGTATCAAGGTCGACAAAGCAGCCATTTTCTACCGGACAGAACACCGAGACCATGCTTACCATCAGCAACAAAAGCAGGTACGGCCTGCATGCGCTTCTTTCCCTGGCCGGG
>JALSNC010000071.1 GCA_026987195.1 Desulfobulbaceae bacterium
CCCTGAGAGCGCTTACACCATTGTAGTCGTACAAACCGATGGTTAGCCACCCCGTGAGGGGTTACGGAGGTCTTCCCGTATGACACCCCGAATACATCGCCTCGGCCTTGTTGCCGCCGCTCTTCTCCTCCTGGGGCTTCTTGCCGGTTGCGGCGCCACCAGGCCCACCGGCAGATGGATCACCAGTTCCGATGTCCTGAAGGAATTCCGTTCAGGCACCATCCTGCCCCATCACACCTACTACTACGCCGGTTCCCCGGTGGAGCCCGATGCCATCATCGCCATTGACGACTCCTTTCAGCTCAGGACCAGGGTCTGGTCCAGGGTCGACATCTCACAGAAACTGCTCGACAGATGGATGTTCTGGTCCGGGACCGACCTGAGCATGCTGTGTCCCTACAAGGCCGGTGTGATCCTGACGCCGGACGGCAGACAGGCCGGGGTATGGTTCTCCAAGTTCACTTTCAACACCATCAGGACACCGGAGCCGGGCGTGATCGAGGTCTACCTCCCCTTCGCCCCCGGCAACACCACCTGCGGCCGCGAAAACTACTATGACCAGCGATAGAAGACAGATACGGAAATACAACACGATATACGTGACATCCTTTTTTTGCCATTGCCATAACCGCAGTGGAGTTGTACAATATTTTGAGAGAGAAATGGCCACTGTCTCCACCCTGACCGGTGACTGATACCATGCGCGGACATATCACCATCATGCTCCTGGCTTTGACCCTGCTGGCGGCCCCGGCCGTGCCTGCACCGGCCTTGGCCGACGGCACGGTGAACATTGATTCCGCCCTCTGGGACCAGGCCGTCAGCAGCCTGCTGGCCGCGGGCATGTACGGACTTGCCCCCTCGACGAAGCCGGGCATGGATCTGCACCTGGAACAGAGCCAAGGAGTGATCCGGGGTCTTGCTCCCGGCCAGGCCTGGTTCACCGGGCATGCCATCACCTTTTCCTATCGGGGTTCGTCCGGCCTGCTCGGTTTTTCGGCCGGGTATATCTATACCTCCGACAGGATGCCGGCCCCTGCCCACTCCATGTTTGCCGGCCCTGATCCGCAGGACGGTCAGGGCATCAATCCTGCCGATGACTGGTTCATGGCCATTGATCTTTCCCGCGCCTACCAGGTGCACAACGACCTGGCCATCGGCCTGGGCGGCAGGACCATGCTGAAGAAGAATCCAGTGGACAGCAACCGTGGCCGGATGCTCTCCTTTCTCCTCAACATGCCCATGTCCTACAAGAACTTCATCACCATAACGCCCGAGCTGCAGTGGTCCCATTCCCTGTCCGAGGCATCCCTCTCGACGACAGGCAACGGGAACGTTCGGGCTCCCATCCAGGACATCTTTTACGGTGGTGTTTCGGTAACCTTCTCCTACTGAACCGCCCGGTCCCGGGTACAGAAAAACCGCCTTCCCCCTTTCTTCAGCGAAAAAACAACAATAGTTCGCCGCCATCGGCAACAACCTGAAAATACGGATACTTTTAGTAAACGTTCAGCAGTGCGCCAGCTGTGCGTGAGCGTGGCTGGCCGTCAGGCACGCCTGCACTAATCTGCGGCCTCCGAGAGCGATTACACCATTGTCCGGACACCCCGATGGTTAGCCATCCCGTGAGGGGTTACCATGCAGAGGGCGTACTGCTGAACTTTTACAAAAAATACTGTATAGTGGGTTGCCGAAATCAGGCCGCAGGCCTGAAACCTTCCATGGAACCAACCCGGAGCAGATATCGTGAACAGCATTTTCCCCATGCTCCTGCCCGCTCCCGGCAGGAAGCCAGACCTTCCGAGACAATGTTTCCCTTGTATCGTGGCAGCGGCAGTGGTCTGCCTGGCCCTGTTGTGCCTGGCCCCCCCTTCCCCGGCTGCTGAAAAGAGCGGGCAGAAAGAGGCCAGGGTCATCTTCCTGCCTTTCGAGGTCCGCCTGCCCGGCCAGTATGGCTACCTGCGCGAGGGGCTTGCCACCATGCTGGCCAGCAGGGTCACCGCCCATGCCGGCATCATTGCCCTGCACCAGAGCGCCGAGACCCGGCAGCTTTCCACCCTTCTGCAATCCGGCAGGGAACAGGAATTCGCCAGAATGCTGGCCGGAATCAGGGCCGACTACGTCATTATGGGTTCTCTCACCGGCAAGGAGGGCACCTTCGAGCTGACCACCCATGTCTTTGCCAGGTCTGCCGGTTCCGCACCGAAACGGTTCACGCGCACCATCTCCTCCCTCGACGGAATCATGGCCGGAATCGATGAACTGTCGTGGGACATCGCGGTCAAGGTCTTCGGCAGGCAACGTCCCGAGCCGACGCAGGCGGGCAGGGCAAAAGAACAGGGCATGGCCGCCTTTACCACCGAGCATCCGGAGCGGGCCTTCAGGGAAGGCCTGTATCGGGGCAGCGAGCTCGGGCTCGGCACCGAATCCGGCTTCTCCCTGGTCACCACCCGTCGCAGCCGCAAGATCCCCATAGGCGTCAAGGCCATGGATGTGGGCGACATCGATGGTGATGGTTCACCGGAGATCGTGCTGGCCACCAACACGGAACTGCTCGTCTACCGGTACATGGAGGACTATTTTCAGAAGATCTCCTCCCTCCAGCTTGCCGGCTACCTGAGGATCCATGCTCTGAACCTGGCCGACCTGGACGGTGACGGCCGCAACGAGATCTACGTCAGCGCCAACAACGGTGCCCGGCCCGCCTCCCTGGTGGCCGCCTGGCAGGACCACAGCCTGACGGTGCAGCGCAGCGACATCCCGTTCTACCTGCGACCGGAGCTGATCCCCGGCCGCAAGCCGGCCCTGCTTGGTCAGGCCGGTGCCCCGGGGGGGCAACCCGTCTCGCCAGCCATCTATCGTCTCGCCCGCAAACCCGACGGCAGCTATGAAAAAGGCGAACAGGTGCCCCTGCCTGCCGGCCTCAACCTGTTTGATTTCACCAGGGCAGACATCAATGGCGACTCCACTCTGGAGATCGTGGCCATTGACCGTAAAAATCGTCTCCAGGTCCTGGATCGTGCAGGGACCCTTCTCTGGCAAAGCGAGTCCATCTACGGGGCAGGAAAGAACTTCTTCGGCACCCTGTCCAGCACCGACCGCGGCGGACACAGACGCATCTACATCCCGACCAGGATCATCGCCCGTGATATCGACAGCGATGGCAAGGCTGACATCATCGTCGGCAGGAACCGGCTGGCCAGCGTGAGGTTCTTCAAACGGCTTCGGTACTTCGAGGGCAGTTCCATCGCCGCCCTCTCCTGGAACGGCTCCGCCCTGACACCGCTGTGGGAGACGAGGAAAGTCTCCGGCTACACCGCTGACTACCAGCTTGCCCGCACCGTCGCTCCCGGTGCCCTGCAGCTCTATTTTGCCGAGACCGAAAGCTCCTATCCCTTTGTTTTCTGGGAAGCGGAATCCTGTGTCATCCACGTCTATGAGATCCGGAGAACCGGGGAAAAAAAATAACCCCCGCCAGCCCCGGAACCGTCTGCCTGCCCGGTGTACCGCCCCGGGCAGGCACATCGGTCATGCGGCAGGAACCCTCACCTTGTCCCGTCCTGCCGAATCAGCTGTTCCGGCACACGCATTGATTTCACTGTCCTTTTCCCGGAAGTAAAAAAAATTAAACTTTGGTAAAAAAAACTTGACTGCGAGTGCCGCACAGAATAGGGTACAGCCATGATATCAGAGTTGGAAGGGCCTCCCTGCGCGTACACGGGGAGGTTTAACCAGACAAAACAGAGGAAAGGAGAAGAACAATGAAGAAAGTACTTGCTGCAGGTGCGGCTCTGCTGATGGTTGGCTCCATCGCTTCCGCTGCTTACGCAGAGGTCAACCTCAGCGGTGACGCCCGTGTCCGGTATGTTGTCAAGAGCGACTATGATTTCGGCAACAACGATGCCGAGGGCAAGGACCTGACCCCGGATGTCAACTATTTTGACTCCCGTATCCGGATCAGGATCGACGGCAAGGCCAAGGGTGGAGCCTTTGTCAAGGCCCGTCTGCGGATGGACGACTTCCGCTGGGACGGCCAGGGCTGGGGCGCCTACAAGGAGCCCAAGAACATCTGGGTCGACTACGGGTATCTTGGCGTACCGGTCGGACCCGTTGCCATTCTTGGCGGTATCGTGAACTGGGATGTGACCAAGTTCTTCCAGTGGGATGAGCGCCCCACCGTGGCAGCCCTCAACTACAAGAACGACACGGTGGATATCTACGGCCTGTGGATCATCGAGGATGATGACGTCAACGCCTATGACAACCAGGACGACAACAACATGCGCGCCTACGGCATCTATGCCAAGGCCAAGGTCAACGATGACTGGTCCGTACTCGCCTATGGCCTGTACAACGATGACCAGCGCGATTGGACCGAGGATGCCGACGGCAACCTGGTTTCCAGGAACGGCGAGGACAACTCCGGTTTCCTGGGCACCCTGCACGTGGATGGCAACGTAGCCGGTCTCTCCCTCCAGGGCGAAGTAGCCTACGTGGCCTCCGATGTCCAGGGCACCAAGAACGACGGCTGGGGCCTCTATGCCCAGGCTTCCTACGCCATGGGTGCCATGACACCTTCTCTCTCCATCGGCGCTACCAGGGACTCCTACGTGGCTGATGGTGACTTCGGCTGGCTGATGATCGGTGACATCGAGCCCATCGGCGTGATCAAGAACGTCGGCGAAGTCGGCTTTGACTGGTTCTGGATCGCACCGTCTGTTGACTATGCCGTCAGCGAGCGGTTGAAACTGACCGGTAACTTTGTCTGGGTCAACGTGGACACCAACGATGACCTGGGTGTTGATGTCAACCGGCTGGCCAAGCTGTACGAGATCTCGGGCAAGGCGGTCTACACCGTATCCGAGGGAGCCAGCCTGATGCTCGGCCTCGGTTACCTGAAGCCCGACTTCGACGGTCGTGCCGACGGTGCCGGCGTCCAGGATGACGGAGCCTTCGGTGGTATGGCCATGATGAGCCTCAAGTTCTAACAGGAACTTCTGCTCAGTCATACACACTGAACTGTACGCATAAAAAACGGGCCCTTTGCGGGGCCCGTTTTTTTTATGCCGGCGACCGGATCGACCGTAGGCGCTCACAGGAGCCGCACGGAGTCTTCGCTTACCTCTTTGCACGGTCGTGCCTGCCTGTGCGGGCGGGCTATCGGAGTCTCCCTGCGGTCGCTTCCACCATTGTGCCCGGAAAAACCGATGGCCAGTCATTCCGTGACGGGTTACGATCGACCACCCGTCCTGCTGCCACCCTGGCGACAGTGAACGTGTGCAGATGACATGCTGCAGATCTTTTTCACCTGACGTTCCATGAGCCGGAATTCACTGCCACAGTATCAACGCATCCTTCTCCTGGTGGCCACAGGGGTCTTCATGTCCACCATGGACAGCTCCATGGTCAACGTGGCCCTGCCCACCATCATGGAGACCTTCAGCGCCACCCTGGCGGTCACCGAGTGGACCGTCCTCATCTACCTGCTCACCATCACCGTCATGCTGCTCTTCTGGGGCGACCTGTCCCGGTCGCTTGGCCAGGGCGCCATCTACGGCCGCGGCCTGCTGCTCTTCGCCACCGGCTCCCTCCTCTGTTCCCTTGCCCCCACCATCCACCTGCTGATCTTCTTTCGCTTTGTCCAGGCCCTGGGCGCATCCATGATGATGGCCATGGGACCGGCACTGATCCGCTCGGCCTTTCCGCCGGAAAAACTGGGGCTAGGCCTTGGCCAGATCGGTATCGCCACTTCCCTGGGGCTCATGACAGGCCCGGCGGTCTCCGGCATCCTCATCCGCTGGTCCCACTGGCGGGCCATCTTCTGGATCACTGTGCCCGTGGGTATACTGGTCTACCTGCTCGGCCGGAAACTGCTCGCCATGATCGACAGTGACGGCGGCAACAGGGTCGGACCGGACCAGCGCCAGCGGTTCGACCGAACCGGTGCCCTGCTCTGGACCCTTGCCATCATCCTCACCATCCTTGTCACCACCGGCATCACCTCCTCCTGCTGCACCGTGGACCGGAGATCGCCCTTTTTCCTTGCCGGGGCGGCCCTGACCGTACTGCTGCCCTGGATCATCCTGATCCGCTACGAATCCCGTATCCCCGATCCTATCCTGCCCCTGCACCTGTTCCGCAAACGCTTCTTCTCCATGGCCATGCTCAGCGGCATGCTGTCATTCACGGTCCTCTTCTTCGTCCTCATCCTGATGCCCTTCTTTCTCACCCGCGTCACCCGCCTGACACCGGACCGGGTCGGTTACGTGATGATGGCCGTGCCCCTGTGTGTCTTCTTCGTCGCTCCCCTGGCCGGGCGGCTCCATGACCGGATAGGGGCCAGGATCGTGGCCACCACCGGTCTGGCCTGCTGCCTGGTGGCCATGCTCCTGCTCAGCCGCCTGCAGGCCGACTCGGGGCCGCTTGCCATCGCCCTGCGCCTGGCCTTCCTCGGCTTTGGCCAGGCCATGTTCCTGGCCCCAAACTCGGCCGCCGCCCTGGGGGGCGTCGAACATGCGCAGAGCGGTATCACCTCCAGCCTGCTGGCCACGGCCCGCAACATGGGCATGCTGCTGGGAACGGCCCTGTCCGGCCTGATCTTTGCCCTGGCCTTCTCCCGGCTCACCGGAGGTCTGGATGTGCGGGATTACACAGCCAGGGACCTGGCCGCATTTCTCACCGCCCTGCACCTGACCTTCGGCGCCGGCGCCATCCTTGCGGCCATCGGCCTGGTGGCCTCCTGGCTGCGGGAAGAGAAGCAGGGCGTATGATACTGTCGGAAGATTCGCGACGATCCTCGCGAAATATGCGGGCTAGGCGTAGCCTACCTATGCGGGCAGGCACGACCGTGCAAAGAGGTAAGCGAAGACTCCGTGCGGTTCCTGTGAGTGCTTACGGGCTAGGCGGTTTCCTGTTCCCCGGAAAAGGGCAGGTTGAGCAGAACCTCTGTTCCCCCGCCCGCACGGTTACGGATCTCCATGCTGCCGCCATGGTCCTTGATGATCCGTTTGACCATGGTCAGGCCCATGCCGGTGCCGAAGGTCTTGGTGGTGAAGAAGGGGTCCGAGGCCCGTTCCAGGTTGAAATCGGCAATACCGGTCCCGGTGTCCCGGACCAGGACCTGCACGCCGCCCTCGAGAATCCGTACCTCGATGGAGAGTTCGCCACCTTCGGGCATGGCCTCGATGGAGTTGCGGATCAGGTGGACCAGGACCTGCTGGATCAGGCGGGGATCCAGCTCCAGGTCGGGCTCGCCGCCCGGCAGGATCAGGGTGTGCTCGATACCCGCCTTCTGCAGCGCGCTGTACTGCAGCATCAGTGCCTTGTGGATCAGACCGTACAGGGAGACCTTTTCCCGGGCCGGCTTGACCTGTTCGACAAAGGCGAACAGATCCTCAAGGGTGTTTTCGATCTTGGCCGCCTCGGAGGTCATCATGTTGAGAAACCTGAGCCAGTCGGGATCATCGGTCTTGCGTGCCAGGAGACGGGCCGTGCCACCGATGGAGGTGATGGGGTTGCGGATATTGTGGGCAAGCTGGGCCGCCATGTGGCCCACTGCCGAATAGCGTTCCGCCTCCACCAGCAGGTCCTTGTTCTTTTCCAGCTCCGAGGTCATCTCCTCGAGTTCGTGGATCTTACGTTCCATGGCCATGTAGAGATGGCAGTGTTCGATGGCCAGGCTGGCCTGACTGGCGAAACTCTCCAGGGCGTGAATGTGATCGGCGGTGATGGGCTCGCCGGTGACGAAATGATCGGCAATGATCACCCCCAGCGAACGGGAAGGCGAGAAGAGCGGCACCACGACAAAGGACTCTTCCTGGAGCAGGCCCAGCAGCTCGGGCGGAACCGGGTACTCGCAGCGTCCCTGCACCACATTGATGGAGTGCCGCTCGGTGGCGGCCCGGATCAGGATATGGTCCCTGCGGTCGGCGGGCACGCTCAGGGCCCTGACAATGCGGTTGACCTCGGAGTCGCCGGTAAAACAGTGGTCCTTGATGTGACAGATGATGTCGTGGAAGTGCAGGTCCTTCTGCCGCATCTCCTGCCAGATCCGGCCCCCCTCCTCCCGGCAGCCGGGGCCGATGGCCATCCGTCCCTCCAGTACCTGGCCGGACTCGTCGAACAGGGCCAGGAAGGCCCGGTTGAAACGCAGCCCCTCCTCGGCGGTGATACCGACCAGGATCGCCTGCAGGATCTCGTCGAGCCGGGTGATGGACAGGTAGACGGAGTTCATCTGCATGACCAGGTCATGGAGAAGCTGCATCCGGAAACGGGCCTGTTCGATCTGGCGCTGGTACCGGCGGTTGTTGATGGTCAGGCGCCGTTTTTCGAGGATCTTGCGCAGGGTGGCGAGAAAATCGACAAACTGGACAGGCTTGGTCAGGTAGTCATCGGCGCCGCGACGCATGCAGTCGAGCGCGGTCTGCAGGTCAGTGACCGCGGTGAGCATGACGATGGCGGTGTCGGGATATTTCTCCTTCAGCTCGGGCAGTAACTGGGTGCCGTCGGCATCGGGCAGGCCGATGTCCAGCAGGGCCAGGGCGACCTGTCCCTCTTCCAGGCCGCGGCGCAGCTCGGCGGCGCTGGACGCGGTCCGGACAGGGAACCCCTGGTTTTCCAGGAAATCCTTGAGCAGGAGGACGATATCCGGATAATCATCGACAATGAGGATCACCTCACCATCTTCCAGCAGTTCCTCATCCGGCAGGGCGGCATAGGCGGGGGAGGGATATTCCGGCTCAGACATGTCGGGTCGCGGGTTGAGGATCGAGGGACGGCACAGGGTGTGGGTATACTCCTGATGCCCGGCGGAGTCCGGTGTTCCGGGACGTTATTTTCCGGGAGACGTAGGATCGATCAATGGAATTTTGTTCTACAACCCAAAAAATGATGTGTCAAGAACCATTGCCGGCTATTCTCGGATTGCCGGCCACGGGATGCCGTGGTAAGGACTATGTCCGGGAAAACCGGAAAAAACGAACCGCCATCCACCTGTACCAATGGAACATGCCATGCAACACCGACTGCAGCCGGCCAGCGACCGGCCCGACCGCGGCGAGGTCTCCGACGACGAACTGCTCACCGTTATCGCCGATTTCCTGGACATGGGCTTTGTTGAAAACATAGTTGCCATGTTCAGGCAGGAAACACGCTACTACCGCTGGATCGACCGGCTGCTGGCGGATGAACGGTTTGCGGTCCGCCTCGGGGTCTCGGTACTGTTCGAATACCTGGTCCAGGAACGGCCGCAGGAGGTCGGCCTTGCCCTGCCTTCCCTGGTGGCGGCCCTGGACAGCGACCTGGCCCGGGTCCGCGGCGAGGCCGTGAGTGTCCTGGGCATCATCGGCACCGACGAGGCCCTGGCCCATGTAGGGGCCATGGTCAACGACCCCGACCCCCAGGTGGCGGAGGTGGCGCGGGACATCCTGGATACGGCCCGGTGATGGAGCGGATCTTTGCGGAAAACGGGCTCCTTGCCCGACACCTGCCGGGCTACGAGCCGCGGCCGGGACAGGTGGAGATGGCCGCGGCCGTGGCCGACCTGCTTGCCGATGATCCCGGCCGCGAGGCATCCGGCCCGGCCGCCTGCCTGGTGGTGGAGGCCGAGACCGGCCTCGGCAAGACCCTGGCCTACCTGGTGCCGGCCGTTCTCAGTGGCCGGCGGGTGGTCATCTCCACCAACACCAGGAACCTGCAGGACCAGATCGTCCGGCGCGATATCCCCCTCATCAGGGAACTGCTCGATCCCGACCTGGATGCCCTCTGTGTCAAGGGACGGCAGAACTATCTCTGCCTGTACCGGTGGCACCAGATTCGTGCCGCAGCCGGCGCCGCGCTCCTTGAAGGACTCGATATCGACCGTATCGAGCAGTGGATGGAGGAAACCGAATTCGCCGACCGGGCCGAAATCCCCTGGCTGCACGGCAGCTCCGGCCTCTGGCAGAAGATCTGCTGCCAGTCCCACTCCTGCCCGGGCAGCGAATGTCCCCATGCCGCTGCCTGCTTCCTCGGCCGCCTGCGGCGCCGGGCGGCCGCCTGCCGCCTGCTGGTGGTCAACCATCACCTCCTCTTCTCCGACCTGGCCGTACGCCGCGGCGGCTACGGCGAGGTTCTCCCCCGCTACGACACCGTCATCTTCGACGAGGCCCACCACGTGGAGGACGTGGCCACCACCTTTTTCGGCCAGACCATATCCCGGCACCAGATCCTCGACCTGGCCGGCGATATCGAGCGCAGCGCCGCTGCACCGGCCCCCGCCTCACAACAGAAGATCCTTGCCGCGGTCCAGGGCCTGCGCGGAACCCTGGAGCGGTTCACGGCCCTCTTTCCCGCTGAAACGGGACGATTCCTGCTGCAGGAATTCCTGGAGAAACAGCCCGAGACCGGACGCTGCCGTGATGACCTGGTCTCTGCCCTGCAGCGGCTGGCCGATCTCCTGGCCGACCTGACCGACACCGGACAGCCCTGGGAACAGTATGGCAACCGCAGCCGGGACCTCGCCGACCGTCTTGCCGCCATCACTGCCGAGCCCTTTGCCGACCTCCCGGCCGATGAGATCCGCTCTGTCCAGTGGTTCGAGCGCAGTAAAAGGAACCTGATCCTCTCCTCCAGCCCGGTGGATGTCAAGGCCGAGCTGCAGGAAACCCTCTTCTCCACGGTGCCGGCCTGCGTCTTCACCTCGGCCACCCTGGGAGTGGGTGGCAGTTTCTCCTATTTCCTGCATCGGCTGGGACTGCCCGACGACACCCCGGCCCTCTCCTTTCCCTCGCCCTTCAACTATCGCGACCAGGCCCTGATCTATGTGCCGGAGGACGACTTTCCAGCGCCCGCAGCGCCGCAGTACCGCGACCGCCTCCATGAGCGGATGGAGGCGCTGGTCACTCTGGCCGGTGGCAGGGCCCTGCTGCTGTTCACCTCGCTCCAGGCCATGGAGGCGGCCCATCATGTCCTCCGGGACAGGTTGGCATTTCCGCTCCTGCGCCAGGGCTCCATGCCCCGCCACGAACTGCTGAGCAGGTTCCGGCAGGAAACCCGCTCGGTCCTGTTCGCCGTGGCCAGCTTCTGGGAAGGGATCGATATCCCTGGAGAATCACTGAGCCTGGTCATAATCGACAAATTACCATTTGAAGTACCGGCCGACCCTGTTATTATGGCCCGCATCAACCATATCAAGGCCAGGGGCGGCAACCCGTTCTTCGAGTTCCAGGTGCCGCGGGCCATTCTGACCCTTCGCCAGGGCGTGGGGCGGCTGCTCCGCTCTTCGGACGACAGGGGCGTCATCGCCCTGCTCGACGTGCGGCTCTTCAGCAAGGGCTATGGCCGCCGTTTCCTGAAAAGCCTGCCTCCCGGCCCGCTGACCAGGGATATGGATGATGTGGCGGCCTTTTTTCGCGACCGGACCTGTGGCCAGGACCGGAGACGTAACAGTTCAGCGGTATCGGCAACCACCTGAAAAATCCCGGCAGTTCAAGGCAGTTGCCGGGAGTGGCAAACGATTACATACAATCAAACCCGCCGAAGGCGGCACGAAGGCGACGCAACCCCTCACGGGGTAACTCACCATCGGTTTTCCCGAGTATGGTGATGTACGTGCTCTCAGGGGCCGCAGATTCGGAGTCTGCGCTTACCTGTGCAGGCGTGCCTGACCGCAGGTAAGCGCGCGCAGCGAGACTCCGACAGCCTAGCTATGCGGGCAGGCACGACCGTGCAAAGAGGTAAGCGAAGACGCCGTGCGGTCCCTGTGAGCGCTTGCAAGGCGACTGGCTTCCGGCCTTCTGACATTCTGGCTTTCTGATACAACCCGATGACACTCCCAGATTCAGCCGACGCGGCAACACTGCGCAGCGTTGCCCGGAAAATCGCCACCAGGGTGGAAGATGCCATGCGCAGGGATCTGACCCGGGCCCTGCATGGCAACGACCCGCTGCTGGCCGAGGTCCTGAAGTATGCCCTGTTCGGCGGCGGCAAACGGCTGCGGCCGCTGCTGGTCGTGCTCTCGGCCAGGCTCTGCGGCCGCCACGATACCGATCTCTACCTGCTGGCCTCGGCCTTTGAATACCTGCACGTGGCCACCCTGATCCACGACGATGTCATCGACCATGCCGACCAGCGGCGCGGCCGTCCGTCGGTGGGCACCAAGTACGGCATGGCCGCTGCCATCCTGGCCGGCGACTGGCTGCACGCCCGCTCCATGCACCTCATCGGCCGCCTGACCGGCACCGAGGGCCTTGATATCTTCTGCGCCGCCACGGCCGCCATGGTGGACGGAGAATTCCTGCAGCTTCGGCACGTGGCCGACATCAGTATCAACGAGGATCGCTACTTCGAGGTCATCGGGCGCAAGACCGGCCGTCTCATCGCCTCCACCTGTGAGATCGGTGCCCTCTATGCCGCGGCCGACCACAGGCAACAGCGGGCCCTGGCCCATTACGGTTCCAAGATCGGTGCCGCCTTCCAGGTGGTGGACGATCTGCTCGACTACCAGGGCGACCAGGAGACCACGGGCAAAAAGGTGGGCAACGACTTCATCGAGGGCAAACTGACCCTGCCCCTGCTCCATGCCCTGCTCAAGGCCGGCCCTGCGGAACGGGAGCGGCTGGCCGACCTGATCACCGGCGACCGGACCCAGCCCGAGGCCTATGCCCGCCTCTACCGCAGCGTCGAGCAACTGGGCGGATTCACTTCGGCCCGCTCCACGGCCGAGGACCTGGTGGAGGAGGCAGTGAACGAACTGGCCATCTTTGCCGGATGCGAGGACCGCGAGAGCCACGGTCTCCTGGTGGGCCTGGCCCGGTTCATCCTCGAGCGGAACAGGTAGTGTCCCATGGATTCCAGCCTTTCAGCGGCCGCCAGGGGCCTGCGCATCCTGCTGCCGCTCCTGCTCCTCGCACTTGCCGGATGCAGGTTTCCGCCCTGGGGACCCGCCCCGCCGCCGCAGACGGAGCATACGGCCCGGGAGGGCAGCGGCGGAACGGCACAGGGCGCCACCATTGTCTTCGAGGAACCCGGCCTGCCCCAGCCGGCCGAGGTGCAGGCGACCTCGCCCGGTAAGAAGGGTTCCTGCGGTCCTCCACCTCCACCGGGCAGCAGGCTGCCGCGGGTCGCCATCATCATCGATGACATGGGATACCACCGCCGGACAGGCGACAGGCTGCTCGAGCTGGACATGGATCTCACCTTCTCCTTTCTGCCCGGGGCCCCCTTCACTGCCGAACAGGAGGAAAAGGCCTTTCAGCGGGGCCGTGACATCCTGGTGCATCTGCCCATGGAGGCACGCGACCCGAAGTGGGATCCGGGACCGGGCAAGCTGCTGCTTTCCTTCCCGCCCCGGCAGATGCGGGAGACGGTGCGCAGCGACCTGGCCGCCGTACCCCACGCCATCGGTGCCAACAATCACATGGGATCACGATTCACCGAGGATCGCCGGGCCATGCGTGTCGTGCTCTCGGAGCTGAAGAAACACAACTTCTTCTTCATCGACTCCTACACCACCGCCGCATCCACCGGCATGGCCGAGGCCGCCGCCCTGGGGATGCCCACCGGCCGCCGCCACGTCTTTCTCGACAACGTGCACAGCCAGGACACCATCTGCCGCCAGCTCAAGCAACTGATCCGCCTGGCCGAACAACAGGGCTGGGCCATCGGTATCGGCCACCCCAACCAGGCGACCCTCGACGCCCTGACCCGCTGCCGGGAGAAACTGCTGCGCCACGTCCGCCTGGTCGGCGTTCATGCGCTGGTCCGATAGCGCCGAACTGTTCCACACGTTGAAAAGAAGATGACATCACCTCCGACCCTGGGCATGATCCTCAAGGGATATCCCCGCATATCAGAAACCTTCATCTCCAATGAGATCCTGCTCCTCGAGGCCCGGGGCATCCCGGTGCGGATCTTCTCCATGCGCCATCCGCGCGAGAGTTTCTGCCACGAGTCGGTGAAGCGGATCAGGGCCCGGGTCGACTACCTGCCCACCGAGCTCTTTGCCGACTTTCCGCGTCTGTTCCTGCCCACCGCCTTCCTGGCCGTCCGCGAACCACGGCGCTTTCTCGCCGCCCTGGAGACGGCCGGCCGCCGGTTCCGCCGCAACCGCAGCCTGGGCACGATCAAGCATCTCCTCCAGGCCGGCTACCTGGTGGACCGGCTGCTGCGCCAGGCCCCCGAGGTGGTCCACCTCCATGCCCACTTCGCCCATTCGCCCACCTCGGTGGCCCTGTTCGCCTCGATCCTCGCCGGCCTCAGGTTCAGCTTCACCGCCCATGCCAAGGATATCTACACATCCAACCCGGCGCAACTGCGGGAAAAGATCCGTCTCGCCTCCCTGGTGGTCACCTGTACCGAGTACAACAGGAATCACCTGCAGCAGATTGCCGGCCCTGCCGCCACACCTGTCCACTGCGTCTATCACGGCATCGATCTCACCCTGTTCAACGGCCCGGGTGTACGGCCGCTACCGCGTCCGCCCTACCGTATCCTCACCGTGGCCCGACTGACGGCCAAGAAAGGGATCCCCACCGTGCTGACGGCCCTGGCCCTGCTGCGCGACCGGGGTCTTGATGTGCACTACACCCTGATCGGCGACGGCGACATGCGGGACCAGGTCCTGGACCGCATGGTGGCCCTGGGCCTGCAGCAGCGCTGCCGCTGGCTGGGCACCCTGCCCCACGACCAGGTGATCCGGGAATTTGCCCGTGCCGATCTCTTTGCCCTGGGCTGTACCATTGCCGGCAACGGTGACCGGGACGGCATCCCCAATGTCCTGGTGGAGAGCCTGGCCATGGGATTGCCACCAGTGGCCACCAGGGTCTCGGCCCTGCCCGAGATCGTCCGCAACGAGACCACCGGCCTGCTGGTCCCGCCGGAGGAGCCGGAGGCCATGGCCGATGCCATGCAGCGGCTGCTCACCGACCAGGAGCTGCGCCGCCGGACCATCCGCCGGGGCCGGGAACTGGTGCAATCACGGTTCGACAACCGGCGCCTCATCGAACGTCTGGCCGCCATCTACTGCGACACCATCCCCGGTCTCGGCTGCTGACCTGCCATGCGCATCGCCTTCTACGCCCCCATGAAGCCCCTGGATCATGCCAATCCCTCCGGCGACGTGGTGATCGCGCGGTCCATCGCCTCCTGGCTGCAGCAGCGGGGGCATCACCTGGTCACGGCCAGCCGGATCCGGGCCAGGTGGATCTACTGGAAGCCCGGGCTGCTGGCGGCGGCCCTGCTGGAGCGCCGGCGACTGGTCCGGCTCCTGCGCCGGGCACCCGTTGATCTCTGGTTCACCAGCCACTGCTATTACAAGGCGCCGGACATCATCGGTCCCGCTGTCTGCCGGCGGCTGCGCATTCCCTACGTCATCTTCCAGGGCAGTTACGCCACCAAGTACAGGCGGCGCTGGCAGACCCGGCCCGGCTTCCTTCTCAACCGGACAGCGCTCACTGCCGCCCGCCTGCTGATCACCAACCGCCGGCACGATCTTGTCGACCTGCGGAGACTGGTTGCCCGCGAACGTCTGCTCTATGTCCGGCCGGGAATTGCCACCGACCGCTTCCGTTTCCATACCCATGCCAGGCAGGAACTGCGCCGCAGGTGGCAGGCGGGCGACAGGCCCGTCCTCCTCAGCGCCGCCATGTTCCGGGCCGATGTCAAAAGCCGCGGCATTGCCGCGGTGATCGAATCCTGCCTGCGCCTGCACAAGCGGGGCCATGACTTCCTGCTGGTCATTGCCGGCGACGGTGTGGAACGGGACCGACTGCAGCGGCTCGCCGCCCGCCTGCCCGCCGGCATGGTCCGCTTCACCGGCCGCCTTGATCCGGAAGAGATGGCGCGGTTCTATTCAGCCGGCGACCTGTTTGTCTTTCCCGGTTTCCGTGAATCCCTGGGCATGGTCTTCCTGGAGGCCCAGTCCTGCGGCCTGCCGGTGGTGGCCTATGACAACGGCGGCATCCCCGAGGTGGTGGCGGCAGGCAGGACCGGCATCCTCTGTCCCCTGGACGACGCAGCCGCCTTTGACCGGGCCGTGGCCGGTCTCCTGGAGGACCCGGTCCGGCGCAGGGCCATGGGCCGGCAGGCTGCGGCCCACATTCGTGAACATCATGACATGGGAAAAAACTACCGGCAGATGGAGACGGCGCTCTGCGCGCTGACGGATCAGCGTCAGGGACAGGAGGAGAGATCATGAAGAGGACCACCTTCGGCCTGATCCGCCATGGCCGCACCGTCTGGAATGAAGAACACCGGATCCAGGGCCGGCTGGACAGTCCTCTCTCAACGGCCGGCCTGAAGGCGGCCCGCCGCTGGGGCGAGGAACTGGCCCGGTTTCCCTGGCGCCGCATCCTGGCCAGCGATCTGGGACGGGTGCGCCAGACCGTGACCGAGATCAACCGCAGCCTGGGGCTGACGGTCCACTTCGACCCCCGGCTGCGCGAGCAGGACTGGGGCCGGTGGAGCGGTCTCACCTTTACCGAGCTCCATGAACGTCACCAGGAGGAACTGCGGCGCCAGGTGGCGGCAGGCTGGGACTTCCGACCGCCGGGCGGTGAGTCCAGGCGCGAGGTCCTGGCCCGGGCAGAGGCCGCCCTGGCGGACGGCTGCCGACAGTGGCCCGGCGAGCAGGTCCTGGT
>JALSNC010000072.1 GCA_026987195.1 Desulfobulbaceae bacterium
GTTCGCGGGAGCGGGCGTAACAAGTGATAAAAATCAGCCAGGGGACGTGCTGCACCGCAGAGCCGGCTGTCCCCTGCCCCCTGACCCCTGGCACCTGACCCCTGGCACCTGACCCCTGGCACCTGACCCCTGGCACCTGATACACCATGCCGGTCTTCCAGCTTTCCCGCGACATCATCTTTCCCCTGCCCGAGCATGCCGAGCCCGACGGCCTGCTTGCCGTGGGGGGAGACCTCTCGCCGGCCCGGCTCCTTGCCGCCTACAGCCAGGGCATCTTTCCCTGGTATTCAACGGGCGAGCCCATTTTATGGTGGTCACCGGCCCCCAGGCTTGTCCTCTATCCCGACGAATTCCATCTTCCCCGGCGTCTGGCCAGGACCATGCGGAAAAATACCTTCACGGTAACAGCGGACACCGCATTCAGGGAGGTGATCGGGTCCTGCGCCCGTGTCCGCACCGATTGCGGCGAAGGCACCTGGATCACCGACGATATGCAGGAAGCCTACTGCCGGCTCCACGAACTGGGATTTGCCCACAGTATCGAATGCTGGCAGGAGAAGCGACTGGTGGGCGGCCTGTATGGCGTCTCCCTTGACCGCGCCTTTTTCGGCGAGTCCATGTTCACGAAGGTCCGGGACGCATCCAAGGTGGCGCTTGCCCGGCTGGTGGAACATGCCCCCCTTGCCGACATCGGCCTCATTGACTGCCAGATGACCACTGATCACCTGCTCCGTTTCGGCGCCAGGGAACTGTCCAGGAACCGCTTCCAGGAAGAACTGCAGAAGTATGTCCGCGAGATACGGCCGCAAAAAAAATGGCGCCTGCGGTGAACCGACAAGGAGGGGGACGGTTCTGCAGGCGCCTGCCAGGAAGGAGGAGTGTACTGAAGAAGGCTGCTGTCGCTGCCTGGTCAGTCTTTTCTGACAACACAAGCCGGAGGACAAAAACCGGAATCAGCTGCCGCTGGCGGCGGCTGGGCAACGGTTTCCGGCACCGCTTCTGTTGTCATGCTGTGCCCGTTCGGGCGTATGTGGTCGGTTATTTGCCATGAAATTGACATTGTCAACGATTGCTCAGTTGTCGGTTCTGCTCCAGTCCAGAGGTGGTCCATCGAGTTTTTCACACAGCCACCGCTTGAGTTCCTCATTGGGCGGATGCACCGTGCCACCCGGCTTGGTCCCGTTTTCCTTCCACGATGCGGTGAAGAGTTCTTCCGGGATATCAAGACTGGCGATCTCTTCGGCGCCATCCACTGTTCTCCTGATCAGGGTGGCCCTGGGCGGGGTTTCCCAGTCATAGATCACGAAGTAGACAGACTCGTCATTGGCGCTCGCGACAAAATCATTGCCGCGAACCCAGCCGGTCCCCCACTCCAGGTACATCTCCACCGCCTTTTCCGGCGTCATGTGCCAGTCGATGCAGTTCACCAGCTGCCGGTCGCTGCGCAGTTGATCAAGGTTCATCATGGGAGGGCTCCTGTCGGTCTTGTCATGGATAATGATTTCTATTTGCTTTCAGTATAAGTACCACGATGTGCTACTGTCAAGAAAAAAAACAACGACGGTGATTTTTTCCAACAGGGGATGGCGGCTGTCACGGCGCTGCCCTGTCAGGGAGCTGGCACGGGAAGACGGAGGAGGGAAAAAGAGACTTACTGTTCGAGATCGAACTCGTAGGGCAGGGAGGAGCGATCGAAATGGCGGAGGATCTTCCTGAGGCCGTGGAGATCGGCCACGGTAAAGTTGATCTCCCAGGCGGGCTCGGACACGGGACGGCCACTGAGGGAGATGATCTCGCCCACCTTCATCTCCTCGGGCGCCACGGAGAGCAGCATGAACAACCGGTGGCGCGAGGCGGCCATGACCACGATCTTCTGGGGCTTGACCAGCCTGGTCTCGCGCAGTTTCCAGCGGACCTCCACCGCGTCTTCCCGCTGGAACTTGAGTTTCTGCAGGCGCGGACAGTCCATGCGGTGCAGAGAAAGGCCGCGCTCGCTCAGCAGGCCGATGACGCCCCGGTTCAGTGGTTTGGGCTTGCAGCAGGCCGATGACTTGACCACCACCGGATCCACGGTGGACAGTTCAATGCGGTTGAACACGCCGGTGGGAAGCTGCAGGGTCTCCCGGCCCACGTAGAGGCCACTGCGGATCTCGTAGATGAGCTCGCGCAGGCGCACCCTGCCCTCACCCACCTGCAGATACAGATCCTCCATGGATTCGATCCTGAAATAGGCCAGGATATCCTCCATGCCTCCCTTGTCCAGGACCTCCACCGGCAGACCGTAACGACGCAGCTCCTGATGCAGCACCGAGCGGCCCACCATGCGGGAGACCTCCTGCCGCCGGACCCGGAAGGCCTTGGCCAGTTCGGAGCGGGCACGCGGTGTCTGGCAGAGCCGCTGGATGGCCTGGTCGAACTTGACCGGCGTATCCTGCTTGATGATCTTGACCACGTCGCCGTCCCTGAGAACATGATCCGGCTCCACCCGCTGCCTGCCCACAATGGCAGCCACACAGCCATGGCCGATATCGGTGTGGACCCGGAAAGCGAAGTCCAGGACCAGGGAATTGACCGGCAGGCAGATCAGGTCACCCTGGGGAGTGTAGGTATAGATCTCCTTGCGGCCGCCGGCAGCGATCATGTCCCGGTAGGAGACCGATTCGTCACTGCCGAGAATATCGAACATCTCCTGGATCTCACGTACAAAGCGACTCCTGTCCTTGCCGGTGGATGTCCAGTCCCGGACCAGGCCCCGCTGGGCGCGGCGGGACATCTCCTCGGTGCGGATCTTGAACAGGTATTTGCGGCCGCTGATATTGGCCCGCGCATGCAGCCCCTGGTAGCCGGTGGGCTTGGGATTGGCGATGAAATCGCGGATGGTGCGGGGGATGGGGGGATAGGCCCGGTTGAGGACACCCAGGGCCTGGTAGCAGTCGGCCCGGGTGGCGGCGGTGATGAGGATCTCCTGTGGGCTCTCGATCTCCTTGATCAGGATCCGGTTCTTGATATCGTAATAGCCCCACAGTCCCTTGGTCCGCAGGGTGGCCCTGGCCTCGATGTGCGACCGGTCCAGGATCTCCTGCACATGGTCGACGATCCTGCGGATGGCGGGATCCTGGCGAAGCCTGTTGAGGTGGATCTGCAGCTTGTTGCCCTGGCGTGGAAACTTGTAGGCCAGGGCCAGGTTGTAGAGCTCGCGCTTGATGGCGAACAGGCCCAGGATGGTGGCCAGGGGCGCGTAGATGTCCAGGGTCTCGTCGGCGATCTTCTGCCGTTTGTGCCGCGGCATGGAGGAGAGGGTCCGCAGGTTGTGGAGGCGGTCGGCCAGCTTGACCACCATGACCTCCGGCTTGGCCGCGGCGCCGCTGAAGATCTTGCGATGGACCAGTTTCTTGAAGGTCTGCTTGTCACCGGTGTAGTGGGTGACCTTGGTGCATCCCTCGACAATGGCCTCCACATTGTGGCCGAACTTTCTGCGGATGACCTCGGCGGTCACCTCTTCCACGTCCTCCACCGTGTCGTGGAGCAGGGCCGCCGCCAGGATCTCGGCATTCTGGATATCGAGCTCCTCGGCCAGGATGCGGGCCACGCTGCAGGGGTGCATGATGTAGGGATCTCCGGAGCGGCGCCACTGGTCGCCATGGGCCTCGAAGGCGAAGTCCAGGGCATCCCAGAAGACCCGGGTCTCGGGTCCGTCACCGATGAACCCCCGCATCACCTTCTCGTATGCGTCACGATCAAACTTGCGATACTGCATGAAATTCCGGTTGTTTTCCTCTCCGGTCCGGCCGGCTCCGCTCCATCCCGGCAAGGTTTTTTCTTTCTTTACCTGTCAGATTGTGTACAATGGTGTATTCGGGAACAGCGATCCGCACTGTAGCAGATCCCCCCGCCGGAACAAAGAGAAATCCGCGATACCCCAGAGCAGGTCCCCTCAGAGGAAGACCGCCCGCCCGCAAAGCCCACAGGGTACACCATCCTGGCTCCGTCACCGCGCACATCCGGCCATGCCGGCCTTCCCGATGCCGTCGGCCCCCACCTGTCGACGGGCTCCGATCATGGGGACCACCATCATATAACAATAATTCTTATAAATAGAAAAGCAATATCCATATGACAATAAAAACAAAACGCCGGCGCAGAATCGGCAAGAAAGACAAGATTGACCGCTACCATGCCTGGGCCAGGCACACCAGCTCATCCCGGCCGCCGGCCACGCAGATCCTCGATTTCCTCACCAGCCAGAGTCGCCCCCTCTCCATCTCCGCCATCGCCAGGGGCATGGGTCTGCCGCATACCGCCAGGAGCTCGGTCAGGGAACTGCTCGACGGCCTGGTCCGTTCCGGCCGGGTGCAGGAACGGAAAAACCGCTTCCAGGTCAGCCGTGACAGGGACGAGATCGAGGCCACCCTGGACCTGACCGCCAGGGGCTTCGGCTTCGCCATTCCCGC
>JALSNC010000073.1 GCA_026987195.1 Desulfobulbaceae bacterium
GCCGCCGGATAAATATTTACAGAAATGTTATGGCCTGGCTTTCAGTTTTTCAAAATTGTCATGAATCAGCATGCCTGCAGGGCAGGCAGGGCAACCGTGAAAGATTCCCGTCCCCCGTTCTCTGACACCTGACCCCTGACCCCTGGCACCTGACACCTGACCCCTGGCACCTGGCACCTGACACCTGACCCCTGTCCCCTGTTTTACATTGACTGGCGGCGGAAGCGCTGGTATCCTCGCTATCATGTGGTGGTGCGTCCTTTTTTTGTAAACGTCCACTGATAGTTCACAGGCCTTGCCGATGGCGGCAAACTGTGACGAATCCTGAAACATCCGTCTCTTCCCACTGGGAGCTGATCATTTATCTGGAGAGCAATCTGATGACTATTCGTGAAGATGCGCTGGCCGGCAGAACGACCGACCTGTTCGAGAAGTGTGCTGCAAACGAGAATATGGACGTGGAGACGCTGATGGCCGGAGTGGCCGACGGCTCCATCGCCATCACCCGCAACCGCCACCATGATTTTGAAAAGATCATGGCCATCGGCCGGGGGACACGGACCAAGGTCAACGCCAACATCGGCTCATCCAGGGATATCTCCAATCTCGACGAGGAACTGGAAAAGCTGCGGGTGGCCGTCAAAGCCGGTGCCGACACGGTCATGGATCTCTCCATGGGCGGCGACCTCGACGAGGTCCGCCGCGGCATCCTGGCCAACTGCCCCGTCCCTCTGGGCACGGTGCCCATCTACCAGGCCGTGGCCGAAACCGTGGAACAGCAGCAGAAGGACATCGTCGAGGTCACCGAGGATCACATCTTCAGGACCATAGAGAAGCAGGCCATGGACGGGGTGGACTTCATGACCCTCCACTGCGGCATCACCCGGCACCTGCAGCAGCGGATGATGCACCAGAAACGGCTCATGGGCGTGGTCAGCCGCGGCGGCTCCTTTCTCCTCGAGTGGATGAGCCACCACCGCAAGGAGAACCCGCTCTATGAACATTTCGATGACCTGCTGGCCATCCTCAAGGAACACGAGGTCACCCTCAGCCTCGGCGACGGCATCCGGCCCGGCTGCCTGGACGACGCCACTGACCGCAACCAGGTCCAGGAGCTGATCCATCTCGGCGAACTGACCGAGCGGGCATGGGCGGCAGGCGTCCAGGTCATCATCGAAGGCCCGGGCCACATGCCCATGGACCAGATCACCGCCAACGTCCTTCTCCAGAAGCAGATGTGCAAGGGTGCGCCTTTTTATGTGCTTGGTCCCCTTGTAACCGACATCGCGCCGGGGTATGATCATATTACCGGGGCCATCGGCGGCGCCATCGCCGCGGCCGCCGGCGCCGACTACCTCTGCTACGTCACTCCTGCCGAGCATCTCAAGCTGCCCGGCATCGACGACGTGCACGAGGGGGTCATCGCCTCCAAGATCGCGGCCCATGCCGCGGACCTGGTCAAGGGAATCCCGGGCGCCCGGGAACGGGACCGGGAAATGGCGCGGCGGCGGAACAACCTGGACTGGAAGGGACAGATAGAGCTCTCCATCGACCCGGACAAGGCGGCCCGGTTCAGGCGCGAGGGACAGAGCGACAAGGGGCCCACCTGCTCCATGTGCGGTTCCTACTGCGCCATCCAGGTGTTCAACCGCTCACAGCACAATCTGGAAAAGGAGCTTGGAAATGGTGGATGTGGGAGCAATTGCGGGCAGAATACATGACGCCGTAGGGCCTCTCTTCGACAGGCTGGGGGCCTGGATCCAGGCCACCGGCCTGCCGCAGCAGATCCGCGAGGTCGATTATGCCGGCCTCTTCACCAACCCCTGGTTCCTGGTGCCCTTTGTCTGCCTGGTCGCCTACCAGCTCTACAAGATGGCCTTCCGCGACATGCTCATCATGGCGCTGATCTTCGGGGTCTGGTTCGCCTCGGGCACCGAGTACATGCAGACCCTGGTGGTGGGCAACGAACTGCAGGTCTCCAAGGTGCTGCCGGTCCTCTTTGGCGGCGCCGTTGTCATGGGGATCATCATCTATCTCATCTTCGGCCGCTCGGACTAGGATCAGCAGAACTTCATGGATTTCCGCAATGCCATCTTCGTGGTCACCGAGGAGCGTTCCTGCCCGATCTACAACGTGGGCGAGGAGTTCAAGGTCGAGGACATGGGCCTTACCGTGCCGGAGGCCAAGCCGGCCTGCCTGATGCTGGTGCGCGAGATCATCCGGGCGGTCGGCGAGGAGCGCAGTTTTGAGCGCTTCACCCAGCAGGGGATCAGGAAGTCCAAGTTCGAGTGTGGCGGCTGCACCGGCATGATCCGCTTCGAATACAAGAAGGAGAGGGAGTTCGCCACCCTGCAGATGAAGCTCCTGGCCGCTGCCGAACAGCGGGCCCGCATGCGGCACATCGACAGGTTCTACGGCCTGCTCCGCGATCTCGACATCTTCGAACCCCTGGACGACGACAACCTGCGCGACCTCTCTGCCCTGCTCAAGCTCAAGGAGTATGGCGCCAACAAGGTCATCCTCAAGCAGGGTGAACCCGGAACCCATCTCTACATCATCCTCGAGGGCCGGGTGGCGGTCATCAGCAGCGACGGCCAGACCCTGTCCGAGATGGGAGCGGGCGAGATCTTCGGCGAGATGAGCCTGCTCTCCGGCGAACCCGTGACCACCTCCATCCACTCCCGTGCCCGCACCAGGCTGGCCAGCCTGTCCAGCAAGGACTTCAAGCACGTGCTCAACAAGTATCCCGTGCTCCAGGTTTTCTTTTATCGCATGCTGGTGGACCGGGCCCAGGCCAATACCCTGCGTGCCGGCACCATCAGCTCCGGCATGACCGGCGAACTCTCCGAGATCAACCCCGTGGAGCTGCTGCAGCTCATCAACTCCAGCCAGAAGACCGGCCGGGTGGAGCTGGTCCTGGACGACGGCAAGGCAGAGGTCCTGTTTCACGAGGGCGAGGTCATCGATGCCCGCTATCGGGACCGGCAGGGCAAGGAGGCCCTCTTTGCCCTGCTCGGCAGGACCAGCGGCCGCTTTGTCTATACCTCCGGTATCCCGGAGGGCGCCAGGGAACTGCCGGTGATCGGCGGGTTCATGGGCCTGATCATGGAGGGAATGCGCCGTATCGACGAGCAGGAAGAGGCCGGCACATAGGGGAGAGGGTTGGGCTGCCGGTCCGCACACAGGCAGTCGCAAGCGCGGGCAGATGGCGTGCTGCTGAAGTATTACCGGGAAGATCCTTCCTGCGGGAGTCGGCATGCCGCTGTCCCGGCGTCTGTCTCACACCTTTCTGAAGACCAGGCAGGCATTGGTGCCGCCGAAGCCGTAGCTGTTGGACATCACCGTGGTCAGGGAGCAGGTGCGCAGCTCGGTGACGATGTTCATGTCCGCGGCCTCGGGGTCCAGGTTCTCGATGTTGGCGGATGCGGCAATGAATCCGTGCCGCATCATGAGCAGGCTGTAGATGGCCTCGTGCACGCCGGCCGCGCCCAGGGAGTGGCCGGACAGGGACTTGGTGGAGCTGATGGCGGGAATATCGGCTCCAAAGACCTCGCGGATGGCACGCAGTTCCACCAGGTCGCCGATGGGGGTGGAGGTGCCGTGGGCATTGATGTAGTCGATGGGGGTGTCCACGTCCGCCAGGGCCAGCCGGATGCAGCGTTTTGCGCCCTCGCCCGAGGGCGCCACCATGTCATGGCCGTCGGCGGTGGCGCCGTAGCCGATCACTTCGCCATGGATAACCGCTCCGCGTTTTCTCGCATGTTCAAGCTCTTCCAGGACAACGATACCGGCGCCGTTGGCGACCACGAAACCGTCCCGGTCCACGTCATAGGGGCGGGAGGCCCGCTCCGGGGTGTCGTTGAAGCGGGTGGACAGGGCGCCCATGGCATCGAACATCGCGGTCTGGGTCCAGTGTTCCTCGTCCGAGCCGCCGGCAAAGACGATGTCCTGCCTGCCCATCAGGATCTGCTCCATGCCGGCGCCGATGCAGTGGGCGCCGGTGGCGCAGGCGGACGAGATGGAGTAGCAGACCCCCTTGATCCGGAACGGTCCGGTCAGACAGGCCGAGACCGTGCTGCTCATCGTGCGCGGCACCATGAAGGGCGAGAGACGCTTCAGGCCGCGGCTGCGCATGATATCGGTGGTGGCGACCACGTTCTCGGCCGAGGTGCCGCCCGAGCCGATGATCAGGCCGGTGCGGGGGCTGGAGACCTGCGCCGGCTCCAGGCCGGCATCCGCGATGGCCTGCTGCATGGCGATGTAGGCATAGGCCGCCGCATCACCCATGAAGCGGAGGATCTTCTTGTCGATGTGGGCGCGGGGGGTGATCCTGGTAAAGGAGCCGATCCGGCAGCGCAGGCCGAGCTGTTCGTATTCTTCCCGGTATCCGGCCCCTGACCGGCCTTCCCTGAGCGAGCGGAGGACCTCGTCCACGCTGTCGCCCAGCGGCGAGACGATTCCCATGCCCGTGATAACGACGCGGCGCCTTTTCATGGAGTTGTTCTGTCAGGCCCGCCTGGTCCGGTGTCCCGGCGACGGTGGATGGCAAAGGGGGCGCAGCCCTGGCACACGGGCATGACCTCGACGCAGTTGATGTTGACGTGCGGCGGCACGCTGGTCACCCAGTGGACGATCTCGGCGATGTCCGCCGGGGTCAGCGGCTCGGTGCCCTGGTAGACCTGGCCGGCCCGCTGCCGGTCCCCATGGAAACGGACCACGGAGAATTCGCTTTCCGCAAGACCCGGCTCGATGTTGGTGACCCGGACGCGGCTGGCCACCAGGTCGGCGATGAGGTTGCGCGAGAACTGCCGGACAAAGGCCTTGGTGCCGCCATAGACGTTGGCGCCGGGATAGGGATAGATGCCGGCCACCGATCCCATGTTGATGATGTGACCGCGGTCACGCTCCACCATGGCCGGCAGGACCATTCTGGTCAGGTAGCAGAGACCGCGGATGTTGGTGTCGATCATGGTCTCCCAGTCGTCCAGGTCGGCCTGGTGGGCACCCTCCAGGCCCAGGGCGAGGCCGGCGTTGTTGAGCAGTACCTCGATCTCGCGGAAGCCCTCCGGCAGGGCGTGCAGCATCTCCCGTACGCGGTCGCGGTCGCGGACGTCGAGCTGCACCGCATGGACGGGTACCGGGGCGAGCTGCGCCGCCAGTTCCTCCAGCCGCTCCTGTCTGCGGCCGATGATGATCAGCCGCCACCCTTCCCGGGCGAACCGCTGTGCACAGGCCCGGCCGAAGCCGGAGGTGGCGCCGGTGATGAGGATTGTTCTGGTGTAATAGTTCACTGCTATCAGCAATTACCTGGAAAAGAGCAATACTTTTGGTAAAAGTTCAGCAGTGCGTCAGCTGTGCGTGATCGTGGCTGGCCGCTATAGTCCGCGCTATGCGGCCAGCCGCGAGCGCGTGCAGATGGCGTGCTGCTGAACTTTTACGTTCTGGTCATGTCTGCCTCTGTAGGGGGAAAGTCGTAATTGACTAAGAAAACAGGTTTAATTTCAAAAAACAACATTTTTCAATGATAGCCTGGAATTTTCATGGCTTATGGTTATACTAGCAACCATTCCTCTCCCCCGGCCCCGTCCGGGGTCGGGAGGCCGTAAAAATCCCGGTATTCCAGAGTGGTTGCCGATAGCGGTGAACCCTTACAGCAAGGAGATGCCTGAACAATGCTGAAGAAAAAGATGCTCAAGGCCCTGAACGAACAGATAAACGCGGAGATGTATTCCAGCTACCTCTACCTGTCCATGGAATCCTATTTCCAGTCAGTGAGCCTGGGGGGCTTTGCGGCCTGGATGCGGGCCCAGGTCCAGGAGGAGCTGATGCACGCCATGAAGTTCTACGACTTTGTCAATGAACGGGGCGGCCGGGTCACCCTGGGTGCCATCGGCAAGCCCGAGCGGGACTGGGAGAGCCCCCTGGCCGCGTTTCAGCATATCCTGCGCCACGAGCAGCTCGTCACCTCGCTGATCAACGACCTGGTCGACCTGGCCGCGAGAGAAAAGGATCACGCCACCGGCATCTTCCTGCAGTGGTTCGTCACCGAGCAGGTGGAGGAAGAGGCCACGGTGGGCGAGATCGTCAACCGGCTGGAGCTCATCGGCAACGACTCGTCGGGACTCTTCTTCCTCGATGCCGAGCTGGGCAAACGGGTCTTCAATGCGGCACAGACCGATTGACCGGGAGGGAGAGTGAGCAGTCGCAGGCTGAAAAAAGAGGTGCTGGCCCTGCTGGCGGAACCGGACCTGGAGATGATCCTGGAGCGGTTGTCGCCTTTTCCGGCCAAGGACGTGGTCAATGTTCTCTTCTCCGCCATCTGTCACACCGACGAGCTGGTGCGCTGGCACGGCATCAGCGCCATGGGGGTGATGACGGCGCGCCTGGCCGATCAGGACATGGAAGAGGGCCGGATCGTCATGCGCCGCCTGCTCTGGAGCCTTAATGACGAGTCCGGCGGCATCGGCTGGGGCGCGCCCGAGGCCATGGCCGAGATCATGGTCCACCACGGGGGCCTGGCCGAGGAGTACGTGCACATGCTGATCTCCTACATGCACGAGGATGGCGAGGAGATCTGGCAGGACGGCAATTTCCTGGAACATGAACTCCTGCAGCGCGGGCTGCTCTGGGGCATTGCCAGGCTGGGCGGCGCCAGACCCGGACTGCTGAAGGAACGCGGGGTGGGTGACGAGCTGCTGCCCTATCTCGATTCGGCCGATGCCGGTGTCCGGGGCATGGCCGCCCTGGCCGTGGGGCGCCTCGGCCTGGCCCGCGCCCGCCGGCGCCTGGAGAAACTGCTCGACGACCGGGCCGGAGTCCGGCTGTACGAGGAGGGCCGCATCCGCAGCCTCACCGTGGCCGACCTGGCACAACAGGCCCTGGATCGCATCGCTCCATGACCGGCCTCCCCTTTTCCCGCATTGCCCTGCTCCAGTTCAGGATCAGGCTCGGGGATCCGGCCGCCAACCTGGAGCAGGTCCGCTCCCTGTTCCACGGCCTTGCCCCGGCGCCGGGAACCCTGGTGCTCCTGCCCGAACTCTGGTCCTGCGGATTCGATGTCGCTCACATGGAGCGGCATGCTGCCGGAACCGCCTCCCTGCTCGAGGAACTGCAGGCGCTGGCCGCGGAAAGCGGTGCCTGGTTTGCCGGCTCGCTGCCCGAGCCAGGTCCTGCCGGGGGGCTGCCCCGCAACACCCTTTTTCTCACCGGGCCGGAGGGCGTGGCGGGCAGGTATCGCAAGCAGCATCTGTTCTCTTTCTGGAAGGAGGATCGTTTTTTCGCCCCCGGCGACCGGCCGCAGGCCATGGCCACGCCGGACGGCCCGCTCGGAGCCCTGGTCTGCTACGATCTCCGTTTCCCGGAGCTGGCACGGGCACAGGCGTTTGCCGGCTGCCGCCTGCTGGTGGTCAGCGCCCAGTGGCCCATGGTGCGCCTGGATCACTGGCAGCGCCTGCTGGCGGCCCGGGCCATCGAGAACCAGGTTTTTGTCGCGGCCTGCAACAGTTGCGGCCTCACCGGTTCCACCGAGTTTGCCGGCCACTCCCTGGTGGTGGCGCCCGACGGCACCTCGCTGCTGGAGCTTGGCGGCGGGCCGGATGCGGGCCAGTGCCGGCTGGACGGGGAGATGCTGGTGGCGCTCCGGTCCAGGTTCTGCAGCGTGGCCGAGCGGCCCTGGCTGCAGCACGACAGCGACAAGCTCACCACCCTGGAGGAGCTGCAACCGATCCTGGCCGCCATCCGGCGCCAGGGCAGCCGGATCGCCTTCACCAACGGCTGCTTCGATATCCTCCATGCCGGCCATGTCAGCTACCTGGAACAGGCTCGCCGTGCCGGGGACTGCCTGGTGGTGGGGCTCAATTCGGACCGTTCTGTCCGTCTGCTCAAGGGAGAGGACAGGCCGGTCAACGGCGAACAGGAACGGGCCAGGGTGCTGGCCGCCTTGGGCTGTGTCGATTTCGTGGTCATCTTTGACCGGGAAACCCCCCTCGACCTGATCTGCGCCCTGCTGCCCGATGTCCTGGTCAAGGGCGCGGACTGGCCCGAAGAGGAGATCGTGGGCGCCGCCGAGGTCAAGGCCGCCGGCGGCCGGGTGGAGCGGATTGCCTTTGAGCATCAGGTCTCGACCTCGGCGGTGATCGCGACCATCCGGGGAGACCAGAGATCCCCGTGACAAAAGCCGGTCTGTTGCGGCAATCGCCGGGTAAAAGCAGTGCTGTTTCCGGGCCGTTGCCGATGGCGGTGAACTATTGCAAAAAACGATCATAGAGGAGAACACGGTATGCAGGTTATCAGGATCAAGGGAATGAAGTGTCCCCACTGTCAGGCCTCGGCCAAAAAGGCCCTGGAGGCCCTCGAGGGAGTCAGCAACGTGGAGGTGGACCTGGAAAAGGGCGAGGCCCGTTTCGAGGGCGAGGTGCCCAGGGAACGGTTGCAGGAGGCCATTGTCAAGATTGGCTTTGAGCTGGTCGACTGACCGGCACGACAGGTGCCAGGAGGGATCGTGGCTGACGCTGAGATGAGAGAGTGCCTGCGGGTGATGAAGGCCCTGTCCGACGGCAGCCGGCTCAAGATTCTGAAGATGCTTGAGCTTCGCGAACTCTGCGTCTGCGAGATCCAGGCCCTGCTGGCCCTGTCGCAGTCAACGGTGTCCAAGCATCTCAAGATACTGGAGGATGCGGGCCTGGTGGACCGGCGGCGGGACGGGCAATGGGTGCTCTACAGGCTCGCCGCCAGGGGCCGCTCGCCTTATGCCGCCGAGATGCTGGAGCGGCTCGGCGGCTGGCTCGGGGATGATGCCGAGGTCCGGGCCCTTCGCAGGCAGGTGCCCCTGGTGAACCGGGCCTCCTGTGCCCGCCAGTTCCGGGGGGAATAAAAAGTCGCTCAGGAACGGGTTTACTCTTCCTTCCAGTCCGGCCGCAGGGAGAGTTCGGTGAGCTGCCTGCGCGCCACCGGCGCCGGCGCATCGGTCAGGGGGCAGGTCGCCTTCTGGGTCTTGGGAAAGGCGATGACATCGCGGATGGACGGGGATCCGGTGAGCAGCATCATCAGCCGGTCGACGCCAAAGGCGATGCCGCCATGGGGCGGAGCGCCGAGTTCCAGGGCCCGCAGCAGGAAGCCGAACTTCTCCGCTGCCTCCTCCTCGCCGATGCCCAGGGCCTGGAAGACCTGCTCCTGCACGTCCTTGTCGTGGATACGGATGGAGCCGCCGCCGATCTCGTTACCGTTGAGCACCAGGTCGTAGGCCCTGCTCTTCACCCTGCCCGGGTCGGTGGCCAGCAGCTCGATATCCTCTTCCCTGGGCGCGGTGAATGGATGGTGGACCGCGGTGTGCCGTTTCTGGTCGTGGTCATACTCCAGCAGTGGAAAGTCGGTGATCCAGAGGAAGTCGAAGACCTCCTCGTTCACCAGTTCCAGTCGCCGGGCCAGCTCCAGCCGCAGCTCGGCCAGGACCTGGTGGACGATGTCGGTGCGGTCGGCGCCGAACAGGATCAGGTCGCCTGGCCGGGCGTCCAGGGCCTCGCCCATGGCGCGGATCTCGTCGTCACTGAAGAACTTGGTGATCGGCGACTGCCACTCGTCGTCCCGGATCTTGATCCAGGCCATGCCGCGGGCCCCGAACCGTCCGGCATATTCGGTCAGGTCGTCCAGGTCCTTGCGGGAAAAGGTTGCGCAGCCGCGGGCGTTGATGGCCTTGACCGAGCCGCCCTTGTCGATGACCGAGCGGAAGACCTTGAAGCCGCATTCCTTGAGGGTGTCGGTCAGGTCCACCAGCTCCAGGCCGAAGCGGGTGTCGGGCCGGTCGGTGCCGAAGCGGCGCATGGCCTCGTCATAACTCATGCGCCTGAAGGGGGGCTGGAGCTCGATGCCGCGGGTGGCCGTGAACAGGGCCTGGATCATGCCCTCGGTGATGGTGATGATCTCCTCCTCGGTGATGAAGCTCATCTCCATGTCGATCTGGGTGAACTCGGGCTGCCGGTCGGCGCGCAGGTCCTCGTCGCGGAAACAGCGCACGATCTGGAAGTAGCGGTCCATGCCGGCGATCATCAGGATCTGCTTGAAGAGCTGCGGCGACTGCGGCAGGGCATAGAAGCGGCCGGCATTGACCCGGCTGGGAACCAGGTAGTCCCTGGCGCCCTCGGGCGTGGACCGGGTGAGCATCGGGGTTTCGATCTCGAGGAATCCCTGGTCGCTCAGGAAGGAGCGCACCGCCTGCAGGCCCCTGTGGCGCATGATCAGGTTGGCCGCCATCTCGGGCCGGCGCAGGTCCAGGTAGCGGTACTGCAGGCGCAGGTTGTCCGAGACCTCGATCTCCTCGTCCAGTGGAAAGGGCGGGGTCTCGCTGGTGTTGAGGATACGCAGTTCGTCCACCAGCACCTCGATGGCGCCGGTGGCCAGCTTGGGGTTCTCCATGTCGGGCGGACGACGTTCCACCCGGCCGCGCACCGCAATGACCCATTCGCTGCGCAGCCGGTGCGCCTTGGCATGGACCCCCTCGTTGATGGCGGGGTTGAAGACCACCTGGGTGATGCCCCACCGGTCCCGCAGGTCGATGAAGATCACCCCGCCATGGTCCCGGCGGCGCAGAACCCAGCCCATGAGGATCACCTCCTGGTGGAGCTGGTCAGGGCCGAGTTCGTTACAGTTGTGTGTGCGCCGCAGCGCTCCCATTGCATCCATTTGGTGTACTCCGTCTCTTGTATGTGCGGTCCCCTTGCTTCGGGGAATTACCTGTTCTGTCGTAAAAGTTCAGCAGCACGCCATCTGCACGCGCTCGCGGCTGGCCGCATAGCGCGGACTATAGCAGCCAGCCGCGATCACGCACCGCTGACGCACGGGTGAACTTTTACCAAAAGTATTGCTCTTTTTCAGGTAGTTGCTGTTAGGGGTGAACTATTACGTTCTGCCGGACCCTGAGTGCCAGCAGGTGCGCCTGTTCAGCGGCATCGGTCTGCAGGGCCACGCTCTCCTGTTTCCTGGTCGCCATGTCGCGCAGGATGGCCTCCTGTTGCTCCAGCTCGTTGTCGCCGATGATCAGGGTATAGTTCGCCCTGGTGCGGCCGGCCTGTTTCATCTGCGCCTTGAGGCTGCGGCCGCTGTGGTCCATGGCCGCGCTCAGGCCCAGGCGCCGCAGTTCGTGGACCAGCGGAAAGGCATAGGCAGCGGCCTTTTCCCCCAGGGCGGCGACAAAGAGATCCGTGGCCGGCCGGGGCAGGGGGGTCTCCTGCTGTTCCATGAGCAGGGCAAGCCGCTCCATGCCCATGGCGAAACCGATGCCGGGCAGGGCAGGACCACCGAGCTGCTCGATCAGGCCGTCGTAGCGGCCGCCGGCGCCGATGGCCGCCTGGGCGCCGAGATCTCCGGTGATGAACTCGAAGGTGGTGCGGGTGTAGTAGTCCAGGCCCCGCACCATGAACCGGTTGACCCCGTGGTCGACCCCCAGTGCCTCCAGGCCGCGGCAGACCGCGGCAAAGTGGTCGCGGCAGGGATCGCACAGCGCATCGAGGATCGAGGGGGCCTCCTGGACCTGGGCCCGGCAGTCCGGTTTTTTGCAGTCCAGGACGCGCAGGGGATTGGTGTCAATGCGGCGCCGGCAGTCCTGGCAGAGCCTGTGACGCCGATTTTCCAGGAAACCGATCAGCCGGGACCGGAAGCCGGGCCGGCAGTCCGGACATCCCAGGGAGTTGATCTCCAGGCTGGCGCTGATGCCGAGTTCGTCCAGCAGCATCCGGCCCATGGCCATCAGCTCGGCGTCCACCGCTGGCTCCGGGGCGCCGATGACCTCCACGTCCATCTGGTGGAACTGGCGCAGCCGCCCCTTCTGGGGCCGTTCGTGGCGGAACATGGGGCCGATGGTATAGAGTCGCTGCACCGGCTGCTGCACATGCAGGCCATGTTCGATGAAGGCGCGCAGCAGGGAGGCGGTTCCCTCGGGCCGCATGGTGATGCCCTTGTCGGCAAAGGTATACATCTCCTTTTCGACGATATCGGTGGCCTCGCCGATGGAACGGGCAAAGAGCTCGGTCTTTTCCAGAATGGGCAGCCGGATCTCGCGGGCGCCGAAGCGCCCAAAGATGTCCCTGGCCTTCTCTTCCATGAACCGCCAGCGGACCGCCTCCTCGGGCAGTATGTCCTTGAAGCCGTTGATGGCCTTGATCTTCAACTCTTCCTCCGTCGGTGTGGACGACGTCTCCTGGCCCTGGCCGCGGCGGGAAAACCGACAGCGGCCACAAAAAAATAAAAATATAAAATTTACTCGAATTATGGGGGAAAAGTCAAGCCGATCCGGCGTTATTATGGTATAAACGGCCATCCCCGGCGTGCCGGGAGCTGGAACTGATGGAAAACACGGCAAAGGTGCCCTCTGCCGGGACGCGCCGGGACCTGGACGACCGGGCCGGTTCTCCGATCTCCGGTTTCCTGCTTTCCGGGCCGTCGATTTTCTGCTATATCAATTCGGGAGTCATGGTTTCCCGGTGTTTTTCTGGTAGAATAAGTTTGTTGAAAAATGTATGACCCCCCGGGCAGACGGGGCAGAGCAGACTTGACAACACGGGGTGTTCGCGGCATTATTCAGCCCTACGTTCTTGAGTGAAAAGGATATAGATGAAATTACCACCACTTAAAATCGGTTCTCTGGTCGCCCGCATACCGATTATCCAGGGCGGGATGTCCATCCGTGTCTCCACGTCGGCCCTGGCCGTGCCCGTGGCCGAGTGCGGCGGCATCGGCACCATCGGCGGCTCCGGGCTGCCGGTGCCCGAGCTGCAGGAGGATATCCGCAAGGCCAAGCGTGCCACCGATGGCGTCATCGCGGTCAATATCATGTACGCCATGAAGGACTTCTATGAACTGGTCATGGGGTCCATCGAGGCGGGTGCGGACATGATCATCACCGGCGCTGGTTTCTCCCGCGATATCTTCAAGATCGGCAAGAAACACAATATTCCCATTGTCTCCATCGTCTCGTCACCCGCCTTTGCCCGGCTGGCGGAACGGCTTGGGGCCGCGGCCATCGTTGTCGAGGCTGCCGAGGCCGGCGGTCACCTGGGGACGGACCGGAAGCTGCGCGATATCTTTCCCGAGGTCAGGAAGGTGGTCTCCAAGGTCCCGCTGATCGCGGCCGGCGGTATCACCAACGGCTTCGAGATGGCGGAGATGATGGACAGGTACGGCGCCGACGGCGTCCAGATCGCCTCGCGGTTCGTGCTCAGTGAGGAATGCTCCGTGTCGCAGGAATTCAAGGAGACCTTCCTCAAGGCGCGGAAGGAGGATATCATCCTGGTGCAGTCCCCGGTGGGCATGCCGGGCCGGGCGATAAAGACCCCCTTCATCGAACAGATGGAGCGGGGCGAGGATGTCTCGGCCAGGGAGTGCAAGTTCAAGTGCCTCAAGAAGTGCAGTTACAAGTACTGTATCAACGACCGGCTGATGGCCTCCTGCACCGGCGACGTGGAGCATGGGCTCGTCTTTTCCGGCGCCAATACCTACCGGATGAACGAGATCCTGCCGGTACGCGAGATATTCGATCAGTTTGTCCGTGATGCCGAATCCGTGTACCGCGAGAAATAGTCCCCTTGAATCCCTTGATTTTCCATAGCCTGCCAATCCGGCATCCATCCCACTGATGACACCATGACAGCAGCAGTTGACAGCGGGAGCAGCGAACCGGACCGCAGCGGCGGCGTGACCGCCAGGGTGATCCCCGAATCCGAACATCCCATCCGGGAGCAGGATATCGACCTCGAGGCCCTCAAGGTACTCTACCGTCTCCGCGACGCCGGCTTCTCCGGTTACCTGGTGGGCGGCGGTGTCCGTGATCTCTACCTGGGCAAACGGCCCAAGGATTTCGATATCTCCACCAATGCCCGGCCCGGCCAGTTGCGCAAGCTCTTCCGCAACAGCCGCACCATCGGCCGCCGCTTCCGCCTGGTGCAGGTCTTTTTCCGCGGCAACAAGATCATCGAGGTCTCCACCCTCCGTTCCCAGTCGGAATATGACATCAACGAGCCTGACAAGGTCCTGCCCAGCAACAATACCTTCGGTACCCTGGAAGAGGACGCCTTCCGCCGCGATCTGACCATCAATTCGCTCTTCTACGAGATCGAGAACAAAAGCATCATCGACTACGTGCACGGGGTGGAGGACCTGGACCGGGGCGTGATCCGCATCGTCGGTGAGCCGGAGCGCCGCATCACCCGGGACCCGGTGCGTATGATGCGGGCGGTGCGGCACGCGGCACGCAACAACTTCACCATCGAGAAGAAGACCTGGCAGGCCATTGTCGATAACCGCGACAAGCTGACCCTCTGCCCGCCGTCACGCATCCGTGACGAGCTGCTCAAGGACCTGCGCTCCGGAGCCAGCCGGCCGTGGGCCGAGATCTGCATCAGGTCCGGGCTGTGGTTCACGCTCTTTCCCTTCTATCGCTCCCTGCTCAGCGGCCGCAATGCCGGCAAGGGACGGCAGGAGCTTCTCGCGGTACTGGGCGTGCTCGACCGTCTCTATGCCGCTGCCGGCGAGCGGCGCGTCAACATTCCGGAGTACATGCTCTTTGCCGCCATGCTTCTGCCCTGGGCCTGTCACACGTTCGACCTGCCTGGCATCCCCACCCTGAAGGGGGCGGCCTACAACCAGCTCATGCGTGGTATCCGCGCCGAGCTTGACCAGGTCTTTGGCGAACAGTTCAATGTCAAGCGGATGACCAAGGAAACCATTGCCACCCTCTTTGTTCATCTGGTGACCTTCCGTCAGCACCAGCATAATGGCGCATGGCCAAAGTGGTTGAAGAAAAAATCCTACTTTCCCGACTGTTCCAGGTTTTACGGTCTGTACAGGGAGGCAGCGGGCGGTCCGGAGGTGGACGTCTCCCTCTTTGTCGAAACCGCGCCGCCGGAACAGGTGGCGGTGGACACCGGCCGCCGTTCCGGCAATGGCCGCTCCCGGGGACGCCGCGGCGTCAACCCGGCCTTTTCCAGCCGCAAACATGGTGTCTTCGGCCTGCGCAAGGCCTGATTCGGCACTGCCCGGCCTGCCGGCACCGCGGGCGCGTGCAGACAGCGTGCTGCTGGACTTTTACCCGGAATTTTCTTTCTGCTTCCCTTGCATCGCCCTGCCGAAGGCTTATAATACTAGAGGTGCGGGTGGCCACAGGTCGCAACCCCTCACGGGATGACTGACCATCGGGTTGTCCGGCCACAATGGTGCAGGCGCTCTCTGGGGCCGCAGATGTGTGCAGGCGTGCCTGGCCGCTGCCTGTCAATGATTTCCGTGTCCGGCCGTTGCCCGGCAAGGAGTAAACACGTGCGTTTTCTGTTGTACAATATACGGTATGGCGCCGGTGTCGGCGCCCATTTTCATCTCCCTGTTCCCTATGCCGGCTACCTGAAACGCTCCACCAGGAACTTTGACCGTATCGTCTCCTTTATCAGGGAGGTGGAGCCGGATATCATCGGCCTGGTCGAGGTGGACAATGGCTCGTTCCGTACCGAACGGCTCTGCCAGGCCGAGGAGATTGCCCGGACGCTGCACTACCATCACCTGGTCGAAACCAAGTATGGTACAGATTCCGTGGTCAGCAAGGTACCGCTGCTCCGGCAGCAGGGCAATGCCCTGCTGACCCGCCAGCCCATTGTCAGCTACCACTACCATTATTTTGAACAGGGCGTGAAACGGCTGATCATCGAGGCCAGGCTGGAGGATGTGAGCATCTTCCTGGTCCATCTGTCGCTGACCTACCGCAAGCGGCAGTACCAGCTTGAGCAGTTGTACCACCTGATCAAGGGGGTGGACGGCCCCCTGATCGTGGCCGGTGATTTCAACGTCCTCTGGGGCGACCGGGAACTTGAGCTCTTTCTCGCCGCCACCGGCCTCATCAGCGCCAACAACGAGGGCGCGCCTTCCCATCCCAGCCGGGCCCCCAGGCGGCAGCTCGATTTCATCCTCCACTCACGGGAACTGGTGGTCACCGACTTCCGGATTCCGTCCGTCACCCTGTCCGACCATGCCCCCCTGCTCTGTGACTTCCAGCCGGTTCAGAAGGCAGCATGATCACTGAACCGTTCCGGCCCGTGACACCGCTGCCGCCGCCTGCCCTTGCCCGCCGGTAGGAGAAGAAGTCCCGGCTGCACCTGGTGCAGATTCCCGCCACCTCGATCCGTTCCGCACGTACCCCGCAGCGCCGCAGTTGCCAGCAGGTGATCCGCCAGAAGTCGAAATGATCGGCACCTGTGCGGAAGCGCCGGAATTCCGGCGGCAGTTCCCGTCGATGGTTGACGAACTGGCTGCAGCAGGGTCCCAGGGAAGGGCTGACAGTTGCCAGCAGATCGGCCGGAGCCGTGGCATAGCGCTCGGTCATCACCCTGATCGTCTTTGCAACAATCCCGGCCACCGAGCCACGCCAGCCGTTGTGCACCGCCGCGATCACCTTGTGGACCGGGTCGTGGAGCAGGACTGCCTGGCAGTCGGCCTGCTGGATGAGGAGGCCGACCCCGGGCCGGTCGGTGATCAGGGCGTCAACCTCTTCCATCTCTGCTCG
>JALSNC010000074.1 GCA_026987195.1 Desulfobulbaceae bacterium
AGGGGCCGCAGATTCGGAGTCTACGCTTACCTGTGCAGGCGTGCCTGACCGCAGGTAAGCGACCGCAGGGAGACTCCGATAGCCTACCTATGCGGGCAGGCACGACCGTGCAAAGATGCGGCTCCTGTGAGCGCTTACGGCGAAACGACCGGCCATAGCCCCCCATGCCGGCCGTTTCGACCCTGCGAAGGTGGGGGAGCTGCCGAACTGTTATATTTTTTTATGGAGTTTCCCGCGCAAAATTGTACACTGCAGAATATAATCCTTCAAAAAGAATGAAAAAAACCGGACACACCATTTCGTGCCGGGATCGCCCTGCCACCCGCTCCCCTCTGCCGGACCGGCCGAAAGGGAAGCGGCCGTTGTCCACAGGCAACGACCCGGGCACGGTACAACAGAAACATGCTGAACCTTCTGAAAAAATACTACCCCGTCAGAAACGTCCTCTTTTTTCTCGGCGAGGGCTTGCTCATCTTCCTGACCATCAACCTGGCCTACCTGTTCTTCTCCGGGCTGGCCATCTACCAGATCGATTTTGTGCACGATGCCGTCCGGGCCGCGGTGGTGACCGTGGTCTTCCAGGTCTGCCTCTATTTTTTCGATCTCTATGACCTCAGCGTCATCACCACCGGCCTGCTCGACTGGCTGGCGCGCATCATCCAGGCCTTCGGCTTCGGCTGCATCATCCTGGCGGTCATCTATTACCTGCTGCCGCAGATGGTGATCACCACCAAGATCTTCTGGACCAGCTACATCATCATCTGCCTGGCCATCGTCCTCTGGCGCCTCCTCTACTTCCGGATCCTCAACGCCCGCCTCTTTTCCCTGCCCATCGTCCTGGTCGGCACCGGCAACCTGGCCATGGACATCGCCCGGGAGATCGAGGAAAAAAAGGATTCCGGCTACAGGATCTCCGCCTTTATCGGTACCGAAACACCGGCCTACAACCCCAACCAGGCTCCGGTATTCGCGGATTCCTCGAACCTGCTGGCCCACTGTGAACAGGAGGAGGTGCAGCGGATCATCATCGCCCTGGATGACCGCAGGGGCGCAATGCCGGTCAGGGATCTCCTGCAATGCAAGCTGCAGGGCATCGAAATCGACGAGGGCATCACGTTTTACGAGGCAATCACCGGCAAGATCCTGGTCAAGAAGGTCAATCCCGGATGGCTGATCTTTTCCGAGGGCTTCAAGACCGGCCGGATCCGCTACCTGGTCAAACGCGGCATGGACATCGTCTTTTCGGTTTTCGGCCTGCTCTGTTCCCTGCCGGTCACCCTGCCCACGGCCCTGCTCATCAGGCTGGAATCTCCCGGGCCGATCTTTTACACCCAGGAACGCGTCGGTGAAAAGGGCAAACCGTTCAATATCGTGAAGTTCCGATCCATGCGCCAGGACGCCGAAAAAGATGGCGCGGTCTGGGCCAGGCAGAACGATCCCAGGGTAACGCGGGTGGGGACGATCATCCGCAGGACACGGATCGACGAGATCCCCCAGATGTGGAATGTGCTGAAAGGCGAGATGAGCTTTGTCGGCCCCCGGCCCGAACGGCCGGTATTCGTCGAGCAACTGACCAGGGCCATCCCCTACTACTCGCTGCGCCACTCGGTCAAGCCCGGCCTCACTGGCTGGGCCCAGGTCTGCTACCCGTATGGCGCCTCCGAGGAGGATGCCCTGCGAAAACTGGAATATGACCTCTACTATATCAAGAACAGCTCGGTATTCATCGACATCCTGGTCGTCTTCCGGACAGTGAAAACAATCCTGTTCCAGAAGGGAGCCCGCTGAAGCGCGGAGCAACAGTTCAGCGCCACCGGCAGCTATCCCGTACCGGTGACATATCAACCCTTTTGCACAAAATGGCCATGAACCAGCGTCACAAACTCGGAGAGATGCTCCTTGCCGCCGGACTGATCCGCGAAGAGGAACTGGAGAAAGCCCTGCACCTGCAGGCGGGCGGCACACGCAGGATCGGCTACCTGCTGATCAGGATGGGGTTCATCAGTGAAGAAGATCTCCAGGCCACCCTGGCAGAGCAGCTCGGGATCCCCCTTGTCGACTGCGCCGAGGCATTCAACCCCTCTGCCCGTAAGATCCTCCCCCGCTATCTCTGCACCCGCTACAATGTCCTGCCGTTGAGCCTGGAAGAAAACAATGTGCTCCGGATTGCCATGGTAGACCCCTCCGACGCCGAGGCCATCCGGGAGATTGAAAAATATTCCGGCAAGGTTCTGGACCCGGTTCTTGCCTCCCAGAGCGATATCAGCGCCTCCATCCGCTCCCGCATCCCCTGGACCCTGAAGGAGATCTTCAACAGGGGCAACACGACCTGGATCAGCATAATCATTGCCGGGCTGGCCTTGTCACTCATCGCAATTACGATATTGCAATATAATCACGATAAATTCCGTTCCAGATACGGCACCATCACCCGGCAGGGCAGCACCGTCATCTACCAGAACCATGAACTGACCCTGGAATTCAAACCATCAGGACAAGTCTCCCTCCAGGGCCACGGCGCATACGCCTCAGGGTCCTATTCAATTATTTTCAACGATATCAAGTCACTGCAAAAATTCATCCACCGCAGGCAAGAGGATTTTTCCACTGACCAGCTCACCTGGCTCTCCTGGGCCATCCGCGACAACGACACCTCCCGTCAGCGTCTCCCGGCAACCGGCACATAACCTGCAGAAAGCAGACTGCGAAAAACAGAATCTCATCCTGCAGCACCAGGTCCACCCCGTGGTTCTCCTGAACAGGGGAGGTCTCTTCACCGGCCACCAACGGTCGGAGGGGACCAGCCTGCATGCGAACGACCAGGCCGACACCGGAGAGCGTTTCAGACATGTCCATCAAGAAACTCCACCAGATCGCATCTGCCCTGCCGGCTATTCTCCTGGTCCTCCTGTGGGCAACTGTCACCCTGGCCGCAGATGCCAGTTTCAGCTGGCTTCCCAATACAGAGTCCAACCTGGCCGGTTACAGGATCCACTATGGCCAGTCATCCCGGAATTACGACTCCGCCGTGGACGTGGGCCTTGCCGCACCGGAAGCGGACGGCAGAGTCCACTATACAGTGACAGGCCTCACCGCGGGCACCACCTACTACTTTGCGGCCACCGCCTACGACACCGACGGTCAGGAAAGCGAATATTCCACAGAGGTCGTCTGGACAGCCCCGGACGATGCGGGAGGCGGCGCCATCCCTGTGGCCGAAATGGCCGCCAGCCCGGCCTCGGGAAGCGCGCCCCTGGAGGTCAACTTTGACGGCTCCGGCTCCATGGACCCGGACGGACAAACATTGACCTATATCTGGAATTTCGGCGACGGCAGCAGCGCCACCACCCTCACGGCCCAGACAAGCCATATCTACTCCGTGGCCGGTGAGTACACCGCCACCCTGAAAGTAGACGACGGCACAGATGTCAGCGCCGAAGTCGCCCTGACGATCACCGTGACCCCGGCAACATCCGGCGGCTCCGGCACTTCGTCGCCGGTAGCAGTCATCGAAGCGGACAGGACCTCGGGCGCCGCCCCCCTGGCCGTCTCTTTCGACGGCAGCGGTTCAACCTCCTCCACCGCAAATGGCGCCATTGTCCAGTATGCCTGGAGCTTCGGCGACGGCTCCACGGGAACCGGTGCGACCCTCCAGCACACATACACCACCGCCGGGACCTACACCGTCACCCTGACCGTTACCGATGACGCCAGCAGGCATGTCGCCACCACCATGACCATCACCGCCACGGCAGACACCGGCGACTCAACAACTCTGCCTCCCACCGGCGGCACCTCGGATCAACACGCCCCCTCCAGGCCGAACCTGCTCCCCATCTATAAACTGCTCCTTTTCAAGTAAGAATAAAGGTCTGCAAACCAACGGCAGCATGGCCAGGCCAAGCGTGGACCTCCTTTGCTCACCGCCGGGACCACCGGACCGGCGGAATGCCCTCAATGCGTTGCCATGGTGTACGTTGTTGCATACACCCGGCCCTGACTGTTCGCCCACAAGAACGACAGAGAAAGATTGACCCGGCGGCATAGAGGCTGTATCCTTAGTATCTTACGGCTGAACTCCTGTCACAAAAAACAAGAAATTTTATGCGGCGTTTTTTTATGAGGTTTTCGGCAGATGCGGCCAATATGGCCTGTACGGAATTCACCAAGCGCCTCCCGGTAATCGTCACCTAGTACTTGTTCTGTCCAGGTAGTTTTCTGATAATTCCGTGCCGCCTCGGCAACAGAAGATGACGACTGACCTTGGCGGATAACTGTTTACTGGTGCGGCCCTTGCCAAAGGATGTATCGGCAAGTTGAGCCCTGAGGATTTTGTTGGTCAGGCCTGAAAGTATAAAGGCAGGATCGCTCAAGGGCCAGGAGAAACTCCCGATCCTTGCCAACAGTAT
>JALSNC010000075.1 GCA_026987195.1 Desulfobulbaceae bacterium
ATTCCGGTTTTTTTTTACAGCATGGCAGCCCGTCGGCAAGCAACGCCTGCCGTAACGGTTCACCGCTTGCAGGCGCCGGATTGCGTGCTGCTGAACTGTTACTTACCGTCTACCCGGAACCGTCGGCAGCCTGGATGACTGCAGGAACCGGAGCGCGGCCGTAGCCGGCATCCTCAGGCAGGTTCTTCCCGCGGGCGGCCCCGGTGGCCAGCCGGTCGCAGGTCTCGTTTTCCACCGTGCCCGCATGACCGCGTACCCAGTGGAAGGTGACCCGGTGCCTGGCGGTCAGTTCCAGCAGCCGCTGCCAGAGATCGGCGTTGACCGCCGGATCGGTCTTGTTCCGCATCCAGTTGTTGCGCTGCCAGCGGGCCGCCCATCCCTTGTCGATCCCGTCCACCACGTAGCGCGAATCACTGTACAGGTCCACCTGGCACGGATATTTCAAGGCCTCCAGCCCCCTGATACAGGCGAGCAGTTCCATGCGGTTGTTGGTGGTCTCGGCAAAACCGCCGCTGAGTTCCTTCCTGTGAGCGCCGTGCAGCAGGACCACGCCGTAGCCGCCGGGACCGGGATTGCCGAGACATGCGCCGTCGGTATAGATGATGACCTTTTTCACTGTTTCCTGTCCACGGAGTAATGGGGCGGCAGATGGAGGCGGAAAACGGAATCGGCGACGTTTCCCCTGGAGTAGACCCGGTCCACTGCCAGGGAAAAGGTCCCGCTCAGGTCACGGCCGGTGGCCTCCAGGGAGAGGGGCAGCGGACAGGCCCCGTCCCTGTCCTGCCCATAGGTATAGATCACGTCCAGCACCACCCTGCCCCTGGCATCGAGCAGCAGGTGGTCGCGGAGCAGCAGCCGCTGCGGATCGATGCGGACCCGGTGGCGGAGGCCGTCGCCATAGTCGAGGACAAACCAGTAGTCGCTGTTTTCCGTGGAGCGGAGCACCTCGATCACCTGCATCGGCCCTGCCGGCAGCCGGCCGGTGAGCCAGGCAAAAAGGTCCCGGCCCCGGACCGCGGCCGGCATGTACTGGTGCCAGAAGGAGGAATCCATCGAGCCGATGGTGGCCTGCTCCCGGGACACGTCCACCAGGGTGAACCGACGGCCGTCGATCACCAGCAGCAGCAGCGGCCGCCCCAGGGGATCATTGACCGACAGGCGCACCAGGCCCGGTGTCTGCGCCTGAAGGACCGCGTCAACCTGCCGATGGTTGCCGTAGCCCTGCCAGGCCAGGGTCACATCCGCATCCAGCCCGCCGGGACATGATGCGGCCAGGAACCTGGCCAGCAGCTCCCTGCCGGGCTGCTCATCCCCGCCTGTCAGCGGAGTCGCCGGCGGCAGCCTGGTGGCGCAGGCCGGGAGCAGGACCAGGCAGAAAAGCAGCAATAGCCCCTGCGGCCGATGCATCAGTGCGACTCCTGCTCTTCCAGGATCCGGATCTTCTCCCGCACCGACTTCCGGTCCTTCTCCTTTTTGTACAGCTCCAGGGCCCGGCGGTAGACCCGCAGGGCATCGCGGCTGCGACCGCTTTCCAGGTAGACATCGCCAAGGTGGTCCAGGATGGCCGGGTCATCCGGGGAGAGCCTGATGGCCTTTTCCAGTTCGATCCTGGCCTCCTTCAGCCGGCCGAGGCGGAAATAGACCCATCCCAGGCTGTCACGGATATAGCCGTTCTCCGGTTTCAGTTTCACCGCCCGCTGGATATATTCCAGGGCCTTGTCCAGGTGGATCTTCCTGTCGGCCCAGGTATAGCCGACATAGTTCAGGGCCGCCGCATGCTCGGGCTGCAGCCTGATCACCTGCTGCATCACCGACATGGCCCGCTGTGTCTCGCCGCTGGAGTCGAGGAACAGGCCATACTCGTAGAGGAGGTCCCCGTTGTCGGGAAAGGCTGCCAGCCCACGGGCAAAGGTCTTTTCTCCCTGGCTGCCCCTGCCCTGCTGCAGGTAGAGGGCGGCGAGGAGGATGAACATGTCGGGATTACGGGTCTTTTTGTCCGCAACCGCCTTCTCCAGCAGGCGGATCGCCTCGTCCTCCCGGCCCATGACCCGCAGGATACGGACCCGGAGGAAGATGGAATCCCGGTACTCCTCGGCATCGCGGCCGATCCGGCGAAGCTGGGCAAGGGCATCCTCGTACTGTTTTGTCTGGAACTCGATCAGGGCCAGCAGGTACCTGGCCTGGGGCAGATTCTCCTCCTTGAGCACCTCGCGCAGGATGGCAATGGCCTTGTCATACTGTTTCTTCCTGGCATAGAGACGGGCGATGGTGAGGTCCACCCGGGCCGGGTACCTGGTGATGGACTTGAGCCGGTTCAACTCGGCCAGGGCCGCATCCTCCCTGCCCTGGAGCAGATAGACATGGACCAGGGCGATGCGGGCATCCTCCCTGTCCTCCTCGCGTTCCAGGATCCGGCGATAGACCGCCACCGCCTGCGCATACTTCTTCTCGCGCACGAGCAGTTCGGCCATCTCCATCTCGAGATCAGCGGACCAGTTGATCTCCAGGGCGCGCCGGTATTCGGCCAGGGCCCGGTCCATGTCACCGGTCCGTACATGGAGCCGCGCCAGCAGTACATGGGCGGGATAGGAACCGGCGTCGATTTCCAGGGCCTGCCTGAGGGTCTTCAGGGCAAGATCGTTTTTCTTCTCCGTGACATAGAGTTCGGAGAGCAGCAGCAGCGGCATCAGGTCGCGGGGGTCCTGTTCGTGGATGATCGCATACTGGCGGACAGCGGCATCGAACCTGTTTTTGCGGATCAGGATCTTGGCCAGCAGCATCCTCGAGCCGGTCTCGCGGGGGTGTTCCTGCAGGTACTGTTCCAGCCAGGCCACGGCCTTGTCCTCCTGGCCGGTGCGGATGAGGAGAATGGGAATCTTGCGGGCGATGTAGTCGGCCGCGGGATCGCAGATCAGGGCCTTTTCATAGGCCTCCAGCGCCTCGCGATAGCGGGCGGTCAGTTCGGCATGCCGGCCCCAGAGAAAGTAAAAATAGGAGCAGGAGAGATCCTGCTCTTCTTCGACCGGGCCACTGGCCTGTCCCTGGTCACGGGCGGACACCGCCGCCTGCCGCGCGCAGCCGGTCAGCAGTGGGGCCAGGACCAGGAAACCGGCCGCTGCCAGCAGGGGCAGCCATTGTCTTCTCATGGTTCGCACCTGTATCCCTTTCTCGCCATCAGCGCCAGCACCGCCTGCCGGACCTGCGCCTGCACCTCGTCCAGGGACGCGGCCGCATCGATGCGGGTGATACATCCCTGCGGGAAAGAGGCAAAGAGGCGCGCCACTTTGCGCAACTGATCAAGCTGTTCAAAATCGTTCAACCTGTCACCCCGCAGTTCCCTGATCCGGGCCAGGCTTTCTTCCGGCTCCATGGTCAGCAGCAGCACCAGGTCGGGTTCCGGCGCAAAACTGTTGGCGGCAAAGACCCGGTCCGGGTCGCAGCCGGCCGCCCCCTGGTAGGCGGCGGTGGAGAAGTAATAGCGGTCGGTGAGTACGATGCTGCCCGCGGCCAGGGCCGGCGCAATACAGTCGGTTACATGCTGCCGGCGGTCGCGGATAAAGAGATCCAGCTCCTCCTCGGGCGTGCAGCGGCCGCGGTCCAGGTAGAGTTTTCTGATCCGGCGGCCATATTCCCCGTCCGTGGGCTCCCTGGTCACCACCACATCGCACCCCAGCCGCCGGAGAAAATCGGCCAGCAGGGCGAGCTGTGTCGACTTGCCGGTGCCGTCTATGCCCTCGAAGGCGATGAGCAGGCCCTGTTTCATTCGGCCCTCCCCCGTCCGCGGTTGGCAACGATCAGGGCCGCCATCCTGCAGGCCTCTGCCAGGCTGGACGGGTCGGCCACTCCCTGGCCGGCGATGTCATAGGCCGTGCCATGATCCACGGATGTCCTGACAATGGGCAGGCCCAGGGTGACATTGACACCGTCGCTGAAGTGGAGCAGCTTGAAGGGGATCAGGCCCTGGTCATGGTACATGGCGACCACTGCGTCGAATCCGCCCGTGGCCGCCCGGTGAAAGACCGTGTCCGGCGGCCAGGGCCCGCTGACCGAACCGTTTTCGCCACCGTCACGCACGGCCGGGGCAATGATTTCGGCCTCCTCGCTGCCGAACATGCCATCTTCGCCGGCATGCGGATTGAGCCCGGCGACCGCCAGCCGGGGTTCCTGAATACCGAAATCACCGCGCAGGGAGGCCAGGGTCGCCCGGATGCAACCGGTCACCCGCGCACGGGTCAGCAGGCGCGGCACCCGGATAAGGGGTTCATGGATGGTGACCAGTACCACCCTGAGCTGACGCCCTGCCATCATCATCCAGAAATCCGTGCTTTCTGTCAAGTGGGCCAGCATCTCGGTGTGACCGGGGAAGTGGTAGCCGGCCCGGTTGAGGGCGGTCTTGGTGATGGGACAGGTGACCATGCCGGCCAGGGTCCCGGCCAGGATCAGGCGTACCGCCTCCTCGATACAGCGCCCCATGGCCCGGCCGGTGTCGCTGTCGGGCCGGCCCCAGCGCAGCCTTTCCGGGTCAAGGTGCGAGACATCCAGCACCGGCATCACGCCGCCAGGCACAGCCTCACCCGGCCGCCAGGCGACCAGCGGCACCTGCAGGCCGAGAAGCCCGGCGGTCCGGCGGAGAACACCCATGTCCCCCAGGACCACAAACCGGTGGTCGGAGAAAGAAGGACGGCCGGCAAAGAACTTGAGAATAATCTCGGGCCCGATCCCCACGGGACATCCCATGGTGATACCGATGGGCGGCTGGTGGGCGGCGGGCTCCGGGGATCGCCGCTCCATGCTGATGTCGTCGTTCATGGGGTCTGTCTCGGGTCAGTAATCGGGATGAAAAGCGTCTTCCAGGACCTCCACCCGGGCCCGGCCGTCATTGCCCATGGTGACCGCAACCACGTCGAAACGGGCCACCTCGTCCTCCAGGTGGTGGCGGGCGATGAAATCCCTGGCAATGAGGACGAGCTGGCGTTGTTTCCTGCGGTCCACGGCCTCGAACGGACTGCCGTATCGGTCCGAGAGCCGGGTCTTGACCTCGATGAATACCAGTTGGCCGCGATGGCGGGCCACCAGGTCCACCTCGCCGAAGCGGCGCCGGTAGTTCCGGGCCAGGATATGGTATCCCCGCCGTCTGAGGTGGGATGCGGCCAGATCCTCTCCCCGCCGTCCCAGGGGCAGGGTGTTGCGTTTTCCGCCGCGCATGCCGCCTACCAGAGCCGCTTCTGCCGCGGCGGGCCGGCTGATGAATTGCTGAAAAACTCGCGCACTCCCCTGAAGGTGCGGCGGTGCAGCTCGCAGGGGCCATGTTCCGCCAGGGCCTGCCTGTGCTCCCGGGTGGGGTATCCCTTGTTGCGGCGGAAGTTGTAGACCGGAAACCGCTGATGATACTCCTCCATCAGCCGGTCGCGGGTCTCCTTGGCAACGATGGAGGCAGCGGCGATGGAGGCGCTCTTTGATTCGCCCTTCACCAGGGCGATCTGCGGCAGGGACAGGGGGACGGTGAACCTGCCGTCCACCAGCAGGAAGCCGGGCAGGACATGGCCGAGACAGGCCTCGGCGGCACGTTTCATGGCCTGCAGTGACGCCTGGAGGATATTGCGGGTATCGATCTCGGCGGCCTCGACCACCGAGACACCGATATGGGCGCCGCAGCCATGGACGTAGGTAAAGAGTTCCTGCCGCTGACCGGCGGTGAGTTTCTTGGAATCACGAAAACGGCGGTAGTCGCAGTCAGGGGGCAGGATGACACAGGCGGCGACCACCGGCCCGGCAAGCGGACCCCGGCCGGCCTCGTCAAGACCGGCTATATTGCTGTATCCCTGCCGGGCAAGGGCCCTCTCGTAATGAAAGGTGTCCTTCGGCCGGTCGGCAGGGACAACAAAAGAAAAAGAGGCACACGGGTTCCTGTTCATCGGAGATCCATGTGCCTCTCTGGTGCCACGGGAAGCCTGCAGGCTCAGTGCACGCGCCGCTCCCGGATGCGGGCGGCCTTGCCCCGACGCTCACGCAGGTAATAGAGACGCGAACGGCGGACACGACCCAGGGAGACGACCTCGATCTTTTCGATCCTGGGCGAATGCAGGGCAAAGGTCTTCTCCACGCCGACGCCATGGGAGATCTTGCGCACCGTGAAGCTGGCGTTCATCTTGCCGCGCTTGCGTTTCAGGACCACGCCCTGGAAGACCTGGACCCGCTCCTTGTTGCCTTCGATGATGCGGATGTGGACCTTGACCGTATCACCGGGACGAAACTCGGGAAGGTCAAAACGCATCTGTTCCTGGTCAATCTTGTCGATGATATTCATAGCCATGTTCTTCTCGTTCACGGACAGGGGGCGGTACAGACGCCCGCTCTCCGAAGGATGCCTCCACTTCATCCGGATCGGCCTTTGAGCCGTTTTCTCTTTGATCTGTTCCAGTTTTCATCGTTTCCGGCCGCGGCCCCGGAGGATCATGGTCCGGAAGAGATTCCGTAAGAGTTCATCAGCGCCTCCGCTGTGCGGCCAGCCGCAAGCGCGTGCAGGCGGTGTGCTGCCGGACTTTTACGAACTTTTAGTCCTGCCGGTGACCGAGCAGCCGGTCAAGGACAATGGATGCCGCCGACCGGACCGAGAGATGGTTATATGCCCCGGGCCCGCATATCGGCGGCAGCAGCGCATCCACACGGTCGAGGACCTCGGGCGCCAGTCCCCATGCCGTGCCGAACAGGATGAGCACAGGCACGCCCTCCTCGATCCGGCCGCGTGCCTCGGCAAAGGTCATGGCCCGGTGTCCGGGCCGGGCACAGGTGGCCAGGAGCAGCGGTCTTCGGTCCCACCTGCCGGTCATCTCGTCAATGACCTCGTCGAGTTCACCACGGATCCGGACCAGGTCCAGGGCGTCCCTGCGGTCTGGATTGGCAGTGCCGCCATACCCGCCGGTCCAGTGGTCGATGATCCGGGCGGCAAGTCGCTGCTGCCCGGCAAAGGGCGTGACCACCCAGTAGGTGGTGATACCGAAGGTCCGGCCGGCCCGGGCGATATCGTGCAGGTCCAGGTTGGTGACCGCCGAACCGATGGTCTCACCCCGCCGGTTGCGTACCGGATAGTGGATCAGGGCCACGTCGAGCCGGATCGGTCCTGTCACGGTGTCGCCCCGGCCAGCCGCACACGTTCAAGCAGCCCCTCGCGGGCAAGGAGCTTCCATTCCTCGGCCGTGAAGCGCACCGATGCCAGAAGCGCGGGCCGGCGCTCGAGTGTCTCCCGCACCGACTCCAGGAACCGGTAGCGGCGTATGGCAGCGTGATCGCCGGAGAGCAGGATCTCCGGAACCTCGCTGCCCTCGAAGACCCGCGGCCGCGTGTACTGGGCATGTTTGAGCAGGCCGCGGCTGAAGGTGTCGTTGCGGGCCGAATCCGTGCAGCCCAGCACCCCTGGCAGCAGCCTGGTCACCGAATCAATCACCACCATGGCCCCCAGTTCACCGCCGGTGAGGATGTAGTCGCCAATGGAAAGCTCCTCGTCCACATAATGGCGGCGAAACCGTTCATCCACACCCTCGTAGCGGCCACAGATCAGGATCAGGCGGGAGAGGCGGGCATATTCTTCCGCCTTCTGCTGATCGTACCGTCCGCCCCTGGGGGAGAGCAGGATCACCCGCCCCGGGGATTCCCCGGCCTGTACAGCCCGCAGGCAGGCGGCAAGAGGCTCGGGTTTCATCACCATACCCTCGCCGCCGCCATAGGGGCGGTCGTCGGTCGTCCGGTGCCGGTCCGTGGCATGGTCGCGGATATCGTGCAGCTTGACCGAAATCAGATCCCGTGCCAGGGCGCGCCGGAGAATACCTTCCTGCAGAACCGAGGCGAAGAGATCCGGGAAGATGGTCAGAACGTCGAAACGCATACCTGGTGGGCCGGAGAGCCTCATCGACCGCAGTCCGGTTCAACCATTGATTTCCAGAAGGCCCGGCGGCAGATCAAGCACCACCCTCTCCTTCTCGATCCGTACCAGGAACTCGGCCACCAGCGGAATCAGGTGCTCCCTGGTTCCATGCCGGACCACGAGGATCTCATGGGCACCTGTTGCCATGATTCCGGTCACCACGCCGATCTCGTCTCCCTGCCTGGTGACGGCCCGCCGGCCCTGCATCTCGTGCAGGTAGTATTCATCCTCGTCCAGCGTCGGCAGGTCCTCGCTTCGCAGCCAGACCTCGCACCCGACCAGCAGCTCTGCCTGGTCGCGGCTGGTGCAGCCCTTCAGCCTGACCAGGGCCTGCCGTCCCTGGACCCGGGCCCTTTCGCTGACAAAAGGTCTTCTGCCGCTACTGCCCTCCAGAGAGAGATACAGGGTTCGGTAGTTGCGGAAATTCTCCGGCTCCCCCGAATAGGGATGGATCCTGATCTCGCCCCTGATACCGTGTGCCCTGGTCACCTTGCCAAGGAGAACAAAGTCACCGTCATCAGCCATGGCTACTCGTCATAGTTCACCGCTATCAGCAAATCCCTGAAAATAGCGATACCTTTGGTAAAAGTTCAGCAGTGCGTCAGCTGTGCGTGATCGTGGCCGGCCGTCTATAGCTCCACTATGCGGCCGGCCGCGAGCGCGAGCAGATGGCGTGCTGCTGAACTTTTACGGCTATTCGACGATTTCAAGGCGCGAGCGCTTCTCCTCCCTGGCGGCCGCGGTGGCCAGTACGGTCCGCATGGCCCTGGCCGTCCGCCCCTGTTTGCCGATCACCTTGCCCAGGTCATCCTTGGCCACGCGCAGCTCGATGGTGACACATCCCTCCTCCTCACGCAGACTGGTTTTGACATCATCGGGATGATCGACCAGGCGGGAGGCGATAAAGGCTATCAGTTCCTTCATCTAGGCGGTCTCTGCCTGCAGGGCCCCATACCTCTTGATCAGGCTCTGCACCGTGGTGGTGGGCTTGGCGCCCTTGCTCATCCAGGTCTCGAGCTTGTCACTGTCGATCTTCACCTCGGCCGGATCCTGCATGGGATCATAGGTGCCGACAATGTCGAGGAACTTGCCGTCGCGCGGGGCCTGGCTGTCGGCCACGACGATACGGTAAAAGGGATGTTTCTTACGGCCTTTTCTGGTCAAGCGGATACGTACTGCCATTTTTCAACTATCCTCCAGTGGATATCTCTTGAATTCGTAAGTAGGGATGCCAGGAAACCTGGCCTGTCTTCCTGTCCGGCGGGCGGGAGCTATCGCCTGAGTCCCTTGGGCAGCTTTCGGCGTCTGCCGCCGCGCATGACCGACTTGCCCTTGAACTTCTTCATCATCTTCAGCATCATGGTGTAGCTCTTCAGGACCCGGTTCACCTCGGCGACACTGGTGCCGGACCCGCGGGCGATCCGCTGCCTGCGGCTGGCATTGATGATCCGGTGGTTCATCCGCTCCTTCCTGGTCATGGAGCGGATGATGGCCTCGGTCTTGATCAGTTCCTTTTCATCCGGCCTGGGCGCGTCCTTGAGCTGCTTGAGCTTGTTGATCCCCGGAATCATGTCCATGAGCTGTTCCAGGTTGCCCATCTTCTTGATCTGCTGGATCTGGTCCAGGAAATCTTCCAGGGTAAAGGCGTTCTTCTGGATCTTGCGGGCCAGTTTGCGGGCCTTTTTCTGATCGACCACGGCCTCGGCCTTCTCGATCAGGGACAGGACATCGCCCATGCCGAGAATCCGGGAAGCGGCCCGGTCCGGGTGAAAGACCTCCAGCGCGTCCAGGGACTCGCCCACACCGACGAACTTGATGGGCTTGCCGGTCACCTTCTTGACCGAGAGCGCAGCACCGCCCCGGGCGTCACCTTCCATCTTGGTGAGGATGACGCCGGTGATCTCCAGGTCCCGGTTGAACTTGGCGGCCACGGTCACCGCATCCTGGCCGGTCATGGCATCGGCCACGAACAGGACCTCGGTCAGGGCGACGGCGCTGCTGATCTCGCGCAGCTCGGTCATCAGCGCCTCGTCGACATGCAGGCGGCCGGCGGTGTCGATGATCACCGTGTCATACTGGTTGGCCTCGGCCTCGGCCACGGCCCGGCGGGCGATGTCCACCGGGTTCTGCTCCGTGGAGGAGGCAAAGACCGGCACCCCGACCTGCTCGCCGAGGACATGGAGCTGTTCGATGGCCGCGGGCCGGTAGACGTCGGCCGGCACCAGGAAGGGCCTGCGGCCCTTGGCCTTGAGTTGGCGGGCCAGCTTGGCGGCGGTGGTGGTCTTGCCCGAGCCCTGCAGGCCGGCCAGCATGATGGTCACCGGCTGGCGGCCGTCCAGGCGCAGGGTGGCGGTCTCGCTGCCGAGCAGGGCGACCAGTTCGTCGTGCACGACCTTGATCACCTGCTGGCCCGGAGAGAGGCTGGCCAGGACCTCGCGGCCCACGGCCTTCTCGGTCACCGCGGCAATGAACTCCTTGACCACCTGGAAGTTGACATCAGCCTCCAGGAGCGCGGTGCGCACCTCGCGCATGGCGTCCTGGATGTTCTCTTCGGTCAGCTTGCCGTGGCCCCGGAGCTTCTTGAAGACGCCCTCGAGGCGATCTGTAAGGTTCTCGAACATATCGTATCAGTCCTGGGCAGGAGACGAAAACTTTCTCATTCCGTGACGTCCGGATCCGCTGCCTGCGGATATTGGTCACGGAAATCAGCAACCAAAATTTTAAATTTTTACACTACCACTGTCCCCATGTCAAGGAGGAAGGGGGATTTCCGGCACTTCTTCAGCCGGCCGAGGTGCGGCGCCCCTTGAACAGGGACAGTCACGGACCCGCAGGCCGTAAGCGCTTACAGGATTGTGGGCGAGCAAACCGATGGCTGGTTATCCCGTGAGGGGTCACGGCAGGCCTGCTGACCGGCCTTTCAGCCGGTAATGGCTTTGGCCGCCCTGTCCATGGCCTCGGGGGTGTCGGCCTGCAGGCAGGTAACGGACATGCCGCGGGGTATGATCTTTTTCATCAGGCCGGTGAGCACCTTGCCCGGTCCGAGCTCGACAAAGACCTCGACCCCCTGGTCGAGCATCCGGCTGATAATCTCGTACCAGCGTACCCGCGAGGCGATCTGGCGGGCCATGATGGCGCGGATACCGTCAGGATCCGTCTCCTGGTCGGCGGTGACGTTGAACAGCATCGGAAAAACGGGGGCATGAAAATCAATGCCTGCTATGAAGGCGGAAAAATCCTCCACTGCACCGGCCACCAGGGGACTGTGGTTGGCGACGCTGACCTTGAGCGGGATCACCTTGCCGCCCCGCTCCCGACAGAGCTCCGCCACATGGTCCAGGCCCCGGGTATCGCCGGAGAGGACCACCTGTTTTTCCGAGTTGTGATTGGCGACCACGCAGATCCCGGGCCCGGAAAATCCGGCAAGCAGATCATCGATCTCGGCGATGGTGAGGCCGAGTACCGCCCGCATGCCGCCGGGGTGGGCCGCGCCCTCGCGCTCCATGAGTTCACCGCGGCGGGTGACCAGGGCCAGGGCGTCACCGGCATCAACCACCCCGGCCGCATGCAGGCCGCTGTACTCGCCCAGACTGTGGCCGGCGATCCAGGCAGGCGCAAATTCCGGCAGCCGCCGCCGCAACTGCTGCCAGCAGATCAGGTTGACAGCGGTGAGCGCCGGCTGCAGGTGCAGAACCCGGGTCAGCTCCTCCATGGGGCCTTCCTGGCAGAGCCTGGCAAGGGCAAAACCGTTCCTTTCCTCTGCCATTTCCATGAGGGCGCGGGCCTCCTGGTCCGTGTCAAGGAACTGCCCGCCCATGCCGATATACTGTGATCCCTGACCGGGAAAGAGAATGGCTGTTTTTTTCATCACTCGTCTCGCTGTTGTTGTCCGACCGGCTCCTACGCCTGCCGGTCGCCCAGGAACTGGGTCAGCAGGAACAGAAACACCCCCACGCAGATCGCTGAATCGGCCAGGTTGAAGGCCGGCCAGTGGTGGGAGCCGATATAGAAATCGAGAAAATCGACCACCGAGCCCAGGCGGACCCGGTCGATGAGGTTGCCGAGTGCGCCACCCCCGATCAGGGCCAGGCTGACGGTGTACCAGCGGCTCCGGCCGGCGAGCCGGCGCTGCAGGTAGCAGATCACCCCCAGGGCCACCACGCCGACAGTAATAAAAAAGACCTGCCGCCACCAGGTGGGGTGGCCGGCCAGCATACCGAAGGCGGCACCGGTATTGGTGAGATAGGTGAGGCTGAACAGGCCGGGTATGATCTCCCTTGACTGGTAGAGGGCAAACTCCCGCACGATCAGCAGCTTGGTCGCCTGGTCAAGGGCGGCGACCAGAAGAATGAGCAGGAAAAAAGGCACCGGATCCCGGGACGCTCAGGCCGCGGCTTCCAGGGCGCGGACCACCCCGGCGCAGCGGCTGCAGAGGGCGGGATGGTCGGCGTCACTGCCCACGCTCCCGGAGATGGTCCAGCAGCGTTCACACTTGCTGCCCGGTGCCGGCCGCACGCCGATGCGCATATCGGCAACCGTCTCGCTGTCCATGACCTCCATGCCCTCGCCCGGCTCCAGGCTGTCCACCACCTGCAGGCTGGAGACGATACAGAGCTCGCGCAACAGCTCCCGGGCATCGGCGAGAAAGGCGGCTGTATCGCTGTCCAGCCGCAGGAGAACCTCGGCATCCAGGGACAGGCCGATGACCTTGTCCCGGCGCGCCGCCTCGAGCACCCGGGTGATCTCGCCGCGCAGGGCAAGCAGCCGCTCCCAGCGTGCATCCAGCTCACTGTCCCGGGGAATGTCGTCCACCTGCGGGAAGGCGGCAAAGAAGACCGACCGCTCGATGGGGGCGGTGTCGTCCAGGCGATAGAGATGCTCCCAGGCCTCGGCCGCGGTGAAGCTGAGCACCGGCGCCATCAGGCGGAGCAGGCCGTCGAGGATCCGGTGGATGACGGTCTGGGCGGCCCGGCGGCCGGGATCACCCGGAGCAGAACAGTAGAGCCGGTCCTTGAGCACATCCATGTAGAGGCTGGAGATCACGGTGCCGCAGAAGTTGTGCAGGCCGTGGTAGACGGCATGGAACTCATACTCCCCGTAGGCCCGCTCCACCCGGCGTACCAGGTGGGAGAAACGGGCCAAGGCCCAGCGGTCGATCTCCTGCAGGTCCCCATGGTCCACCCGGTCGCGCTCCGGATCAAAGTCGTAGAGGTTGGAGAGCAGGAAACGGATGGTGTTGCGGATCTTGCGATAGGCGTCCGAGACGTGGCGCAGGATCTCGTCCGAGACCTTGACATCGTCCTGGTAGTTCTCGCTCGATACCCAGAGCCGCAGAATCTCGGCGCCATACCTGTCAATAACCTCCTGGGGCGCCACCACGTTGCCCACGGACTTGGACATCTTCTTGCCCTGGCCGTCCACCACGTAGCCGTGGGTGAGCACGCCCAGGTAGGGGGCCCGGCCGCGGGTTCCCACCGAGGTGAGCAGTGAGGACTGGAACCAGCCGCGGTGCTGATCGCTGCCCTCCAGGTAGAGATCGGCGGGCGAGCGCAGCTCGGGCCGCGGCTCGAGGACCGCGGCATGGCTGGTGCCCGAATCGAACCAGACATCGAGGATATCGGTCTCCTTGCGAAACTCGTCGCCGCCGCACCGGCAGCGGACCCCTTCGGGCACGAACTCGGCGGCCTCGTAGCGGAACCAGGCATCGGCGCCCTCGCGGGCAAAAAGCGATTCGATGCGCTCGCAGACCGCCGGATCCTTCAGGATCTCGCCGCATTTTTCGCAGGTGAGCACGGTGATGGGCACACCCCAGGCCCGCTGGCGGGAGAGGCACCAGTCAGGCCGGTTCTCGACCATGCCGTAGATACGCTGCTCGCCCCAGGCCGGGGTCCACTTGACCTCGCGGATGGCGGCCAGGGCCTTGCTGCGCAGATCGTTCTTGTCCATGGAGATGAACCACTGCGAGGTGGCCCGGTACATGACCGGCTGCTTGCAGCGCCAGCAGTGGGGATAGGAATGGACGATCTCTGCCTCGCGGACCAGGGCGCCATCCTGCCGCAGGTCATCGTTGATCCGGCGGTTGACCCCGGGCACCTGCTCACCCGCGTACCTGCCGGCCTCCCCGGTGAACCGGCCGGCATCGTCCACCGGCGAGACGATCTCCAGACCGTAACGCAGGCCGGTCAGGTAGTCGTCCGCGCCATGGCCGGGCGCGGTATGGACGCAGCCGGTGCCGGATTCGGCGGTGACATAGTCGGCCAGCACCATGAGCGAATCGCGGTCCAGGAAGGGATGGCGGCACTTCCTGCCTTCCAGGCCGGTGGCCGGAAAGGTCGCCAGGACCTGGTAGGATTCGATGCCGAACTCCCTGAAACACGATTCCACCAGCTCCTCGGCCAGGATCCAGACCTCGCCGTCCACCTCCACGGCCGCGTAGGTGAAATCGGGATGAAAGGCCACCGCCATGTTGGCGGGCAGGGTCCATGGGGTGGTGGTCCAGATGATGACAAAGGAGGCGCGGCCGGCAAGTTCCGGCGCAAGGTCCGCGAGGTCGTCTCTGACCGGAAACTTGACATAGATCGACGGCGAGGTGTGATCAGCGTAATCCACCTCGGCCTCGGCCAGGGCGGTGCGGCAGGTGGCGCACCAGTAGACCGGCTTCTTGGCGCGGATGACGGCGTCGGAGAGCAGGAAGCGGTTGAACTCGCGGGCAATGGTCGCCTCGTACTCGAAGTTCATGGTCAGGTAGGGATCGTCCCAGTCACCGAGCACGCCGAGCCGCCTGAACTGGGCCTTCTGCGTCTTGATCCATTTTTCCGCGTACCTGCGGCAGGCCTTGCGCTTGGCCAGGATCGGAATATCCTTCTTGTCACCCAGCTCCTTGTCCACATTGTGCTCGATGGGCAGGCCGTGACAGTCCCAGCCCGGAACATACGGCGTCCGGAAACCGGCCAGATACCTGGACTTGAGAATGATATCCTTGAGGACCTTGTTGAAGGCGGTACCGAGATGAATATTGCCGTTGGCATAGGGCGGGCCGTCGTGAAGGACGAAGAGCGGCCGCCCGGCAGCGGCCTCCTGCAGCTTGTGGTACAACCCCTCCCTGTCCCAGCGCTTCAGGTACATGGGCTCCTTCTGCGTCAGGTTGGCCTTCATCTTGAACTTGGTTTTGGGCAGATTCAGTGTATCCCGGTAATCCATGGTCTCTCTCGCGGAAATTTTGGCACTTGTGCGCTCCGGGCCGAAGCCCTGCAGAACAGGGAAATTTACCAACTGGGCGGGAAGTTGCAAGGGAAAAGGTGGGCCAACGTAAAGAATCACGAAATCGGATATCGTGGCCTCACGGTCACCAGGGAGGCACTCCTCAGAACTCGATCCCCTTCTGGGCCCTGATCCCCTTCTTGTAGGGATGCCTGATCTCGCACATCTCGGTGACCAGGTCGGCGGCAGCGATCAGTCCGTCGCTCGCGCCGCGGCCGGTGACCACCACGTGCATGGAGGACGGCCGCGCCGTCAGGGTGTCGATGATCTCCTGCTCCGGGATCATGCCATAGGTGACCAGGTAGGTGAGCTCGTCCAGGATGACGAGCTGATGGCGGTTGCCGGCAATGGTGGCCCTGGCAAACTCCCAGGCCTCGCGGGCCACGGCGATATCCCTGTCCAGGTTGTCGGATTTCCAGGTAAAGCCCCGCCCCATGACATGAAAGTCGAGCAGGTCGGCAAAGCGGCGCGCCGATTCCAGCTCGCCGTACTTCCAGCTCCCCTTGATGAACTGGATCATTGCCACCCGCTGGCCATGGCCCATGGCCCGGAAGGCCAGGCCGAGCGCGGCCGTGGTCTTGCCCTTGCCATTGCCGGTAAACAGCAGAAAGAGCCCCCGTGTTCCGCTCACCGTTCCGCCTCCTCCAGCAGCGCCTCTTCCCTGCCCCGGCGCACGAATCCCTCCTCCAGGGGAAGGCCGTGCTGGCGTACATACTCGTACAGGGCGATGGAGGCGGCAATGCTGACATTGAGGCTCTGGACATGTCCCCACTGAGGAATGGAGAGCGGCAGGATATCGGGATAGCCGGCAGGATCGAAACTGAGACCGAACTCCTCGTGACCGAGGACAAAGGCGACCTGACGCGGCAGGTCGCTCCGGTCGAGGCGCCTGCCCCGGCCCGGCTCGAAGGTGACAAAGGTGTAGCCCTGCGGCCGGAGGAGCTGGTGGCAGGAGGCAAAGTCGGGGTGGCGGGTGAAGGGGACCCAGCGGACCGAGCCCTTGGCCGGCTCCGGATCGAAGATATCCACGTTCACCAGGTGGATC
>JALSNC010000076.1 GCA_026987195.1 Desulfobulbaceae bacterium
TTCCGCGAGATGTCCAAGCGGGTCCTGGGCAGGCAGTGGCGCAAGCTCTCGCCTGAGGAGAAGGATCACTTTGTCACCCTGTTCACCCGGCTGCTCCAGTATGCCTATATCGGCAAAATCAAGGATTATGCCGGTCAGCAGGTCGAGTTCACCGGTCAGCGCATCAAGGGCAAGAGGGCCGAGGTGAAGACCCTGCTGGTGGACAGGGACAAGACAATCCCTGTTTCCTATATCATGCTCCTCAAGGGAGATCAGTGGATGACCTATGATGTGGTGGTCGAGGGGGTGAGCCTGGTTCGCAATTACATGGAGCAGTTCCGCGAGATCCTGCGCAAGGAGAAGTATGCCGGCCTGGTGAAGCGGCTGGAGGCAAAGATCAAGCAGCTTGAGCAGGAAAAGATGCAGGAGGCGGCACAGCCTCCCCAGGCTGGTTGAGGGTGACAGCTCTGCGCCATCGGCAACGTAAGCGGTCACAGGTACCGCACGGAGTCTTCGCTTACCTGTCGGAGTCTCCCTGCGGTTGCTTACCTGCGGCCAGGAGCGCCTGCACGAATCTGCGGCACCTGAGACCGCGTACAAAAACGAGATTGAAAAATCGTGACCTTGCATACTCTGCGATCAGTTACGCGGCAACGGCCTTGAGATGCGAAATAGTTCACCGCTATCGGCAATTCCATAAAAATACCGATACTTTTACGGCCGACACCGCTACGCCTCGGAGTCGCACTCCGTTCGCTCACCTGTATATCGAACTTTCATGCTCAGCCATCTTTACAGGGTGATCGACTGTATACGAATCCATCACGGTTGAGACCGGTGTCGGGCGCCGGTCCGATGGCCCCCCGGTGCTGCCGGTTCCGGCCATTGACAACGTGCGGGGGACGGCAGGATTTCGGCGTCACCGAGAGGATCGGTGACGCCTTTTTTTTCAGAAAAACCGCTTGCCATTCTCTGCAACATCCGGTAATCAGCCGTTCTTGTCCCTCTGATTGTTATTTTATCGTGGCAGGAGCATTTTTTTTTGTGTATGTTGTCCAGTTTCGATGAATGTTCTACAGGCTCGCACCAGTCGAGGTGCCGGTGAGACGTTGAAAGTACGGTTCAGCGAAATTTCCTCCAGCGGCAGCCGGTACGAGATCAGCGAGATCCCGGTACCGGAGGCGGGTCGTGATTTCGGCCTGTACGTGCCGGCACAGGCCACCTGCGTGCTGACCAGGAAGAGTGCAACCCGTGTGCTCCTGCAGGGTCGGCTGCGGGCAGAGATGATCCTTGTCTGTGACCGGTGCGCGGCAGACTATCGCCATGCCGTGGACAACAACGTGCAGCTTATCCTCGAGGTGCCCGATGCGTCGCACTGGCAGCTCAGGGAGATCGAGTACAGCCGGGGGGATCTTGATACCATTGCCCTGCGGGAACCCGTCATTCATCTTGATGATATCTTTCGGCAGCAACTGTACCTGGCCCTGCCCGTCAAGCGTCTCTGCACGGTCGATTGCAGGGGGATCTGCCCCTGCTGCGGGGTTGACCTGAACATCGCGACCTGCCGCTGTTCCCGGGTTCCTGTGTCGTCACCCTTTGCGGCCCTTGCCGCGTTGAAGAAGAAGTGAACCGGCCGCGCCGGCGATGTGACAGGTGACCGGCTGCCCGGTTCCTCCGGTGAAAGGTAAGCGCTCACAGGAGCCGCATTTTTGCACGGTCGTGCCTGCCCGCATAGGTAGGCTGTCGGAGTCGCCCTGCGGTCGCTTACCTGCGGCCAGGCACGCCTGCACAAATTCGCGGCCCCTGAGAGCGCCTACACCATTTTGGTCGGACAACCCGATGGTTAGCCATCCCGTGAGGGGGTACGACGCGCCTGTACAAATATGCACTGCCTGTGAACGCTTACAGCTCTGGGGGAGTGAAACCGCATAGTTGCCGACCCTGTGAGGGCTTATGGTGAGGGTGATGTCAGGTAGAGTACAGGCAGCCGCTCCTCTCCTGGTTGAGTGTTTGCAACAGGGCATCCCCTGTCGGCAGCGGCTTTGAAATATCGGTACCTTTACGACCGTTTTTTTACTGATCATATTCCCCCGGTCCGCTGGTCGGGGAGATGTACGGAGGAAAAGACCAATGGCTCTACCAAAGAGAAGACATTCACGTTCCAGGTCCAGGATGCGGCGGGCGCATGACGCCCTGCGCAGACCCAGCGTCGGCTTCTGCCCCGAGTGCGGCGAGCCCAAGATGCCGCACCTGCTCTGCGGTGGCTGCGGTGTCTACAAGGGACGCAGTGTCATCCGCCTCGAGGAAGAAATCAGTTAGGGGGGCTCGTGCGTATCGCCCTTGATGCCATGGGCGGTGATCTCGGCTCCGAGCTGCCGATTCGCGGGGCCCTTGCCGCGGTGACGGAACGTGACGATATCGAGGTCGTTCTGCTCGGTCCCAGGGATCTGCTGGAGCGGCAGCTCGCCGATATCGTCGGCAGTGACGCCGGGGCCATCGAGAGGATCAGCGTCGAACATGCCCCGGAAACCGTGTCCATGGACGAGTCGCCCGTGGAGGCGGTGCGGAAGAAAAAGAACTCCACCATCATGGTGGGCTTCGATCTCGTCCGGAACGGCCGGGCCGATGCGGTGGTTTCTGCCGGTAACTCAGGCGCCACCATGGCTGCGGCCATACGGAAGCTCGGCCGTCTGCCCGGGATCTCGCGCCCCGGTATTGCCAGTTTCTTTCCGACCCTGAAAAAGCCGGTCATGATCATGGATATCGGGGCCAACGTGGACTGCCGGCCCAAACACCTGCTGCAGTTCGCCATCATGGCCTCGTCCTGCTCCCGCCTGCTCACCCATGTCGAGCGGCCGAGGGTGGGACTGCTCAGTATCGGCGAGGAGACCGGCAAGGGGAACGCCCTGGTCAAGGAGACTCATGCTCTGCTGCAGGAAAGTTCCATGAATTTCATCGGCAACGTGGAAGGGCGGGACGTCTACCGCGGTGACGTGGATGTCATTGTCTGTGACGGCTTTGTCGGCAATATCTCGCTCAAGATCAGTGAAGGACTGGCCGAGGCCGCGATGGAGATGCTGAAAAGCGAGATCATGAAGACCCTGCGGGCCAAGCTCGGCTACCTGCTGATCCGCAAGGCCTTCCACAGCTTCAGAAAACGGGTCGACTACGCGGAGTATGGCGGTGCGCCTCTGCTCGGCATCAATGGCACCGGCATCATCTGTCATGGCACATCCAATGCGGTCGCCCTGCGCAACGCCATCTCGGTGGCCGCTGACATGGTCCGCAACGAGGTCAATCAATCGATCATCCGAACGCTTCGGGAGTATGCCTCCTGACATGGGCGAACCAATGGATCACACTGTTGTTCTCGGCACCGGTTCCTGCCTGCCCGACAGGAAGCTGACCAATGCGGATCTCGAAAGAATGGTTGACACCTCGGACGAGTGGATCACCACCCGTACCGGTATCCGTACCCGACGCATCGCCGGCCGCGGTGAACAGAACTATCAGCTTGCCGCCAGAGCGGCCACCGGGGCCCTGGCCATGGCCGGGGTCGATGCCGCTGATCTCGATCTGCTGATCGTGGCTACCCTGACACCGCACATGATGATGCCCTCCTGCGCCTGTTTCGTCCAGGCGGAGATCGGCGCCAGCGGCGCCTTTGCCTTTGATCTCAACGCGGCCTGTTCAGGTTTTCTCTATGGCCTGGATGTCGCTGACAGGTATATCACCAGCCGGCCGGACATGAAGATTCTCCTCATCGGTTCGGAGACCCTGTCGGCCCGCGTCAACTGGCAGGACCGCAATACCTGTATCCTGTTCGGTGACGGTGCCGGGGCTGTGGTCCTTGGCGGGGAGCAGGGCCGGGGCGGGGTGCTGGCCAGCCATCTTTTTTCCGACGGCCGGCTCTGGAAACTTCTCTACATGGACAGCCCGCAGAGCCTCAATCCCGAACTTGTCCAGGATTCCTGGCAGGGCTGTCATCTGCAGATGACCGGACGGGATGTGTTCAAGTATGCTGTCCGGGCCATGGAAGATGCCGTGGCCGGGGTGCTGGCGGAGCAGAACCTGGCTGCGGACGAGATCGGGTTGATGATACCGCACCAGGCCAACATCCGGATCCTGAACAAACTGATGGACCGGCTGGGCATACCCGAGGAAAAGGTGTATATCAACGTCGACAGGTACGGCAACACCTCGGCCGCCTCGATTCCCATCGCCCTGGACGAGGCCAACAGGCAGGGACTGCTGCACCGGGGTGACAAGATCCTGTTCTGTTCCTTTGGTGGCGGGTTCACCTGGGGATCAATGCTCATGCAATGGTAAAGGAGATTTTGGTGGATTACTTTCTGACTGAAGAGCAAGAGATGATCGTCGAGACCGCCCGGGAGATCACCAGGGAAAAGATCATCCCGGTGCGGGCCGAACTGGACGAAAAGAACGAGTTTGCCGCATCCATACTCGAGGATATCGCCAGGGCCGACCTGTTCGGTATCTTTGTCCCCGAGGAATATGGCGGTCTTGGCGGCGGCTGTTTCGAGATCGTACTGGCCCTGGAGGAACTGGCCAAGGGGTGCGTGGGCGTGGCCACGACCTTTGCCGCCAGTGCCCTGGGTATCTTTCCCGTGCTCATTGCCGGATCCGAGGAACAGAAGCGGAAATACCTGCCCGATATCGCCGCCGGCAGGCGCTGGGCCGCCTTCGGCCTCACCGAGGCCAATGCCGGCAGTGACGCCTCCGGTATCCAGACCACCGCGGTTCCCGATGGTGACCACTGGGTGCTCAACGGCACCAAGCAGTGGATCACCAACGGCGGCGAGGCCCAGATCTACACCATCGTCGCTCTCACGGACCCCAGCAAGGGCGCGCGCGGCGCATCCATCTTCATCGTCGAGGATGGTGATCCCGGTTTCTCCTACGGCAAGAAGGAGGACAAGATGGGCATCCGTTCCTCGGCCACCCGCGAGCTGATCATGAAAGACTGCCGGATTCCCAGGGACCGGCTGGTGGGCAGGAAGGGAACCGGCTTCATCACGGTCATGAAGACCCTGGACGTCTCCCGGCCCGGGATCGCCTCCCTGGGCGTGGGCCTGGGACAGGCCGCGCTCGACGAGGCCGTGACCTATGCCAAGCAACGGGTCCAGTTCGGCCGGCCCATCATCGGTTTTCAGGCCATCCAGCACATGCTCGCCGACATGGCCACCCAGGTGGAGGCGGCCCGGGCCCTGGTGTATGCCGCGGCCCGCCATATCGATGCCCATCCCAGGCAGATGAGCAAGGTCTCCTCCATGTGCAAGGTCTTTGCCACCGACATGGCCATGAAAGTGACCGTGGATGCGGTCCAGGTCCTGGGCGGATACGGTTACATGAAGGAGTATCCGGTGGAGAAGATGATGCGGGATGCCAAGATCCTCCAGATCTACGAAGGCACCAATCAGATCCAGCGCAATGTCATCGGCCAGGAGCTGAACAAGGAATATGCCTGAGCGCCCGGCGCCGACATGCTGCAGCAAGAACCTGATACCTAACAGGCCATAGTCATGGAATTACTCGTCTGCATCAAGCAGGTCCCGGACGCCAAGGATGTCCGGCTGGACCCCAAGACCAACACCCTGGCCAGGGACGGGGTGGAGTCGATCATGAATCCCTTTGACCGGCATGCCCTGGAAGAGGCGGTACGGATCCGGGAGGAACAGGGCGGTACGGTCACCGCGCTTTCCATGGGCCCGCCTCAGGCCGAGGAAGTGCTGCGCGAGGCCATTGCCTGCGGTGCCGATCGTGGTGTCCTGGTCTCTGACCGGGCCTTTGCCGGCGCCGACACCTGGGCCACCTCCTACACCCTGGCCCGCGCCATCGAGACCCTGGGCAGTTTTGATCTCATCCTGTGCGGCAAACAGGCCATTGACGGGGATACGGCCCAGGTGGGTCCGGGGCTCGCCTCGAGGATGAATCTGCCCTATGTCACCTGTGTCCAGAAGAGACGACAGGTGGATGACACCGGTATCGAGGTTGAGCGGATGATGGACGACGGCTATGACGTGGTCCGGCTGCCCCTGCCGGCCCTGCTGACCGTGGTCAAGGATATCAACGAGCCGCGGGTGCCCTCGCTCAAGGGCAAGATGAAGGCCAGGAAGGCGGAGATCCCGGTCCTTTCTGCCGCGGATATCGGGGCTGAAAAGGAATGCATCGGCCTGGCCGGTTCTCCGACCCGGGTGGTCAATGTCTTTTCTCCCGAACCGCGGGGCGACCGGAAGATCTTCACCGGCACGGCCGAAGAACAGGTGGATCAGCTGATCGAGCATCTGCGGGATTACCTGTAAGATCGCAATAGTTCATCGTTATCAGCAACTACCTGAAAAATAGCAATACTTTTGGTAAAAGTTCAGCAGTGCGTCAGCTGTGCGTGATCGCGGCTGACCGCTATAGTCCGCTATGCGGCCAGCCGCGAGCGCTTGCAGATGGCGTGCTGCTGAACTTTTACGTAAGATCGTGGTGGACTGTCCATGCTGAAAGTTGATTCGGAAAAATGTATCGGATGCGGCGTCTGTGAAGACCAGTGTGCCTTCGGCGCCATCACGGTGGAGGATGGCTGCGCCGTGGTCGGCGACACCTGCACCCTTTGCGGCAGTTGTGTCGATGCCTGTGAGGCCGGTGCCCTGCGTATCGAGGAGGCGGAGAGCGGACGTGGAACCGTGGATCTCTCCCAGTGGCAGGGGATCTGGGTCTTTGCCGAGTTCCGGCACGGGGTCGTGGCGCCGGTGACCCATGAGCTTCTCGGGGTCGGCCGCCGGCTCGCTGACCAGCGGGGGGTGCCCCTGAGCGCCGTTCTGCCGGGATCCGGCGTCCGGGGAGAGTGTGATGCCCTGATCGCCGCCGGCGCCGATACGGTCTATCTTGTCGATGATCCTGCCCTGGCCCGGTACCGGGAGGATGTCTATGGCCGGGTGCTTGAGGACCTGATCCGCTGCTACCGCCCCGAGGTCGTGCTGGCCGGGGCCACCGCCATCGGCCGGTCCGTGATCCCCCAGGTGGCCACCCGTCTCGGTGCCGGTCTCACCGCCGACTGCACAGGCCTGGACATCCGGCCGGAAGACGGTACCCTGTTGCAGACACGGCCCGCCTTTGGCGGCAATATCATGGCCACCATCGAATGCCCTGACACCAGGCCGCAGATGGCCACGGTCCGGCCCAAGGTCATGGCGCCCCTGGAACCGGATCCTGCCCGGACCGGCCAGGTGGTGGAGGTGGAGATCGACGCCGGGCTGCTGGAGTCCCGGGTGGAGGTACTGGAGACCGTGGTCAGCGAGGCAGAGCAGGTGAATATCCAGGAGGTCGAGGTGCTGGTTGCCGGTGGCCGCGGCGTGGAAGGGGAAAAAGGCTTTGCCCTGATCAGGGAGCTGGCCGAGGAGCTTGGTGGCGCCGTGGCCGCGTCCAGGGCAGCGGTGGATTCCGGCTGGATCTCCTATCCGCACCAGGTGGGACAGACCGGCAAGACCGTCTGTCCGAAGCTCTATATCGCCTGTGGAATTTCCGGCGCTGTCCAGCATGCGGTGGGCATGCAGTCGGCCGAGGTGGTGGTGGCCATCAACCGCGATGCCGACGCACCCATCTTCGATATTGCCACCTATGGCCTGGTGGGCGACCTGTTCGAGGTCGTGCCGCTGCTGGCGAAAAAGATCCAGGAGAGGAAGAAGTGATGCTCAAGGGACAGGTTGCCCTGGTGACCGGCGGCAGCCGGGGGATAGGCCGTGCCGTCTGCCGGCGACTGGCTGCCATGGGCGCAAAGGTCGGGATCAACTATGTCAGTAATCCTGCGGCCGCTGAAGAGACACTGGCCGAGGTGGCGGCCGACGGCGGGTCCGCTTTTCTTGCCCGTTTCGATGTCGCCGATGCCGGAGCGGTCCAGAAGGCGGTCAAAGAGATCGTTGCCGACCATGGTGTCATCGACATTCTGGTCAACAATGCCGGTATCACCCGTGATGGCCTCATGGCCCGGATGAAGGAAGAGGACTGGGACGCGGTGATCGATACCAATCTCAAGGGAACCTTCCTCTGCAGTAAGGCGGTCATGCGGCCGATGATGAAGCAGCGCCGCGGCCGGATCATCAACATCACCTCGGTGATCGGCTTTCTCGGCAATGGCGGCCAGGTGAACTACGGGGCCGCCAAGGCAGGTATTGTCGGGCTGACCAAATCCATGGCCCGGGAGCTCGCCCCCCGCAAGGTGACCGTCAACGCGGTGGCCCCGGGCTATATCGTCACCGACATGACCAGTGAACTGTCGGAGGAGATTCGGGATGCCATCCGCTCCCAGATACCGCTGGGCAGCCTGGGCAGCCCCGAAGACGTTGCTGCGGTGGTCGGTTTTCTCGCCGGCGACGATGCGGCCTACATGACCGGTCAGACCCTGCATGTCAACGGCGGCATGTACATGGGAAACTAGCCATACTGCACTGGAGATCTGTTGAATCTGCAGGCCCAAATCCAACAGTTATCCGGCATTCGAACGTCAATGCAGGCAAATCTGCTACGTCAGCTTCATCATTCTCGTGCCTGATGTATCAGGAATGCACCTGTGCCGAAAATGACTCGCTTCCTTGCATATTCACCTGTCTCGACCTTCTCGATGCACGAACAACTGCAGGATGCAGGGTACAGGAACGTACTGGTATTGCAAAGTGGTTGCCGATCGCAGCGAACCGTTACGTTACAGGAAAACAATAACAGTTCACCGCTCTCGGCAACTACATTGACTGTAAGCGCTCACAGGAACCGCATCTTTGCACGGTCGTGCCTGCCCGCACAGGGAGGCTATAGCGGCCAGGCACGCCCGCACAAATCTGCGGCCCCTGAGAGCGCTTACACCATTGTGGTCGGAGAAACCAATGGGTAGCCATCCCGTGAGGAGGGGTACCATTGACTTACCGGTACTTTTAGGGAAAACACTAACTTATAGCAGGAGAGAGAACAATGGCAGTGGAAGACAAGATGATCGACATTATCGTGGAGCAGCTCAGCGTGGACAAGGACAAGGTCGTGCCCGGCGCCTCCTTTGTTGACGACCTCGGTGCGGATTCGCTGGACCTGGTCGAGCTGATCATGGCCATGGAGGAGGAGTTCGACGTGGAGATCCCCGACGAGGAGGCGGAAAAGATTGTCACGGTGCAGAACGCCATTGATTTTGTCAGCAAAATAAAAGGATAGTGTGACCTCTTCGAAGGATACACCAGCATGGCCGGGCCTGGTTATCAGGCTCCAGCCTCAACACATCATGAAGATCAGGCGGGTACCATCGTGCCACTGCCGCAGGCAGGTGACTATCCTGTCCCCTGTCTCCAGGCACCTGTCACCTGACCCCCTGGCCTTCTGATTTTCTGATAAACAGGATCGAGAGACGTGAGACGACGGGTAGTAGTCACCGGTATCGGCCTGGTCACGCCGCTCGGCACCGGGACCGAGAAGACCTGGGAGGGGCTTGTCAACGGCAGGAGCGGCGTGGGACCGATCACGCGCTTTGACGCCTCTGCGCATGCGGCGCAGATCGCCGCCGAGGTCAAGGACTTTACACCGGAGAAATGGTTTGAGAAGAAGCAGGCCCGGAACCTGGACCTCTTCGTCCAATACGCCATAGCCGCCGCCGACATGGCCTGGAAGGATTCGGGTCTTGTCGTGTCTGCAGGCAACGAGGAGCGGATCGGAGTCATCACCGGCTGCGGGATGGGCGGCCTGCCCACCATTGAGGAGTACCATCAGGTCTACCTGGATCGGGGACCGCGCCGGATCACGCCTTTCTTCATCCCCCGGGTCATTCCCAACATGCCCTCGGGCCATATCTCCATGTATATCGGCGCCAAGGGCGCGAACCTGGCCCTGTCCACGGCCTGTGCCGCCGGAACCCATGCGGTGGGTGAGGCCTTTCGCCATATCGTTCATGGCGACTGCGACGTGGTTGTGACCGGGGGTACGGAGTCGGTGGTCTGCCCGCTGGCCGTGGGCGGTTTTTCCTCCATGAAGGCCCTGTCCACGCGCAACGATGATCCCGAGGCCGCCTCCAGGCCCTTTGACATGGAACGTGACGGGTTCATCATTGCCGAAGGGGCCGGTATGCTGGTCCTGGAGGAGCTGGAATCGGCCCGGGCCCGCGGCGCGAAGATCTATGCCGAGATGGTCGGTTTCGGCCTGACCAGCGATGCCTATCACATCGCCGCTCCCCCGGAGAGCGGTGAGGGCGCTGCCCGCTGTATGGCCATGGCCCTTCGGGATGCGGGCATGCATCCCGAAGAGATCGGCTATATCAATGCCCATGGCACGTCGACACCGCTCAATGACCGCTGTGAGACCACTGCCATCAAGACGGTCTTCGGTGACCATGCGCGGAAACTGGCCATCAGTTCGACCAAGTCCATGACCGGGCATATGCTTGGCGGTGCCGGCGGTATCGAGTCCGCCTTCACCGCCCTCATGCTCCACCATGGGGTCATCACGCCAACCATCAATCTCGATCATCCCGATCCGGCCTGCGACCTGGATTATGTCCCCAACGAGGCCCGTGAGCTGCAGGTCGAGGCGGCCATGTCCAACTCCTTCGGTTTCGGGGGTACCAACGGCGTGATTGTCATGAAGCGGTTCCGCTAACAGCCGGATCCTGTACAGGCCGGCAGTACGAGTTCACCTCCATCGGCAACGGCCTGAAAATAGCAATACTTTTACGGCCGGCACAGCCTGCTTTCGCGGGCAAAGGAGAGTACAAGTGAAAGTTGCAGTGGGCAGTGATCATGGTGGCTTTGCATTCAAGGAGGAGATTGTCCGTTTCCTTGCCGTCTCCGGCGTCGAGGTGAATGATGTAGGCTGCCATTCCACCGATTCCGTGGACTATCCCCGTTTCGCCGACCGGGTCTGCGCCGAGGTACAGTCCGGGGCGTGTGATCGGGGCATCCTGATCTGTGGTACAGGCATCGGCATGTCCATTGCCGCCAACCGGCACCGTGACATCCGGGCAGCGCTCTGCCACGAGGCCTATACGGCCCGGATGAGCCGGGAACACAACAACGCCAATGTTCTCTGTCTGGGGGGCAGGGTGCTTGGCATCGAGGTCGCCCTGGATATCGTCGGGGTCTGGATGGAGACCGAATTCGCCGGTGGTCGCCATCAGCGACGGCTGGACATGCTGAGCTGAATCCCCGCTCTGCCAGGCAGGTGAACGTTTCCCCGTCCGCATATGCTCAAGCCCGGCCACATGGTCTCTCGGTTGCGGCCCGCCATGGCCATGTCCACATGAGATACTGCTGAACTTTTCCAGGTAAAAGTATCAGTATTTTTAGGTGATTGTCGATGGCGGTGAACTGTTCCTTCTCCAGAAGTCCCGGTGTTTCAAGGTAGTTGCCTATAGCGGTGAACTGATACGAGACGAAAAATACTCATGGCTATATTACAGGAAACGGATCCGGACGTGTACCGCCTGATCCAATATGAACTGGAGCGGCAGACCAACCAGCTGGAACTGATCGCCTCGGAAAACATCGTCTCCCGGGCGGTGCTGGAGGCGCAGGGTTCCATCTTCACCAACAAGTATGCCGAAGGATATCCCAACCGCCGCTACTATGGCGGCTGCGACTATGCCGACGAGGTGGAGTCGCTGGCCGTCAGCCGGGCATGTGAAATCTTTGATGCCGAGTATGCCAATGTCCAGGCCCATTCCGGCAGCCAGGCCAACATGGCAGTCTATTTCGCCACGCTCAAGCCCGGCGACAAGGTCCTGGGTATGGACCTGGCCCATGGCGGCCACCTGACCCACGGCGCCACGGTGAGCTTTTCCGGCAAACTCTTCAACTTTGTCTCCTACGGCGTCCGCCGCGACACCGAAACCATCGACATGGAAGAGGTGGAGCGGATCGCCTTTGAGAACCGGCCCAAGATGATCGTAGCCGGTGCCAGTGCCTATCCCCGGGTCATCGATTTCGAGGGCTTCCGTCGCATCGCTGACCAGATCGGGGCCCTGTTCATGGTCGACATGGCTCATATCGCCGGGCTCGTCGCTGCCGGTGTGCACCCATCGCCGGTACCCTATGCCGACTTTGTCACCTCCACCACTCACAAGACCCTGCGCGGACCCAGGGGCGGCCTGATCCTGGCCAGGGAAAAACATGCCAGGGCCTTGGACTCGAATATCTTTCCAGGTATCCAGGGCGGACCGCTGGTCCATGTCATCGCCGCCAAGGCCGTGGCCTTCAGGGAGGCCATGAGTGGCGAGTTCCGTGCCTATCAGCAGCAGGTCGTCCGCAACGCAACGGTCCTGGCAGAGCGCCTGGCCGGGCATGGCTTCCGCGTCGTCTCCGGTGGCACCGACAACCATCTGATGCTCATCGACCTCGGCAGCAAGGATATCACCGGCAAGGAGGCCGAGCGACTGCTCGAGGACGCCGGCCTGACGGTCAACAAGAATGCCATCCCCTTTGACACCCGGTCCCGGTTCGTCACCGGTGGCATCCGTATCGGCACGCCTGCCGTGACAACCAGGGGGCTGAAGGAAGAGGAGATGGTCCGGATCGGAGACTGGATCAACCGGGTGATCACCTCCCGTGAAGTGAGCGAGATCGGCCGGGTCCGTCAGGAGGTTCGTCAGCTCTGCGAGCGGTTTCCGCTCTATCCGGAAATTCCCCGTGTCGATTCCTGACAACAGTTTGCTTCCATCGCCAACTACCTTGAAATACCGGCACATTGACGATTTCCGGTCTGTCGCTTATGCCCGGGTTCTGAGGTCGTCGGCTGGTAGGGGACCCAAAAATTATCTCCGGCTCTGCCGGCCAGGGAGGGGCCATGAAGTGTCCATATTGCGGTCATCTGGACAACCGGGTCATTGATTCCCGTCTGAACAAGGACAAGACCATCACCCGGCGCCGCCGGGCCTGTACATCCTGCCAGCAGCGGTTTACCACCTATGAGCGGATCGAGGTCATGCTGCCCATGCTGGTCAAGAAGGATGGCCGCCGGGAGCCGTGGGATCGGGGCAAGATCGTGGCCGGTCTGGAGAAGGCCTGTGAAAAGCTGCCGGTTTCCATGGCCGATATCGACCGTTTTGTCGACAATATCGAACGGAAACTCCAGGATGTGGGAGGAAAAGAGGTCCCCACCTCGCGCATCGGCGAATGGGTGATGGAGGCCCTGCCGGATCTGGATGAAGTCGCCTATGTCCGTTTCGCCTCAGTCTACCGGCAGTTCAAAGATGTGAACGAGTTCATGGACGAGCTCAAGATTTTCCTTGGCAAAAAAGAAAATCCCTGAGTTACTGAACTGGCAACCCCTCGCGGGATGGCTAAACATCGGTTTGTCCGACCACAATGGTGCAAGCGCTCTCAGGGGCCGCAGATTCGGAGTCTGCGCGTACCTGTGCAGGCGTGCCTGGCCGCAGGTAAGCGACCGCAAGGAGGCCCCGACAGCCTACCTGTGCGGGCAGGCACGACCGTGCAAAGAGGTAAGCGGAGCGGAGCGTAGACTCCGTGCGGCCCCTGTGAGCGTCTAGCTGAACTGTTCATACCTTCCGTCCGACCGCTGAAGGTCTGTCAGAAAATCAGTGACCAGGGGGCAGGAGACAGGACAGTGCGTTGAGGGAGAATATGTGCAGGGATGATACTGAGTACATGCGCCTAGCCTTGGCCGAGGCGGCGAAGGGGCTGGGTCGCACCTCGCCCAATCCCTGTGTCGGCGCCGTGATTGTACGGGACAATGTCGTTGTCGGCAGGGGATATCACCGGCGGGCCGGGACCCCGCATGCCGAGGTCAACGCCATCGCCGATGCCGGAAGCAGCGCATGCCGAGGTGCCACCATCTATGTCACCCTGGAGCCCTGCAACCACTCCGGCCGGACACCGCCCTGTACCAGGGCCATCCTTGCGGCCGGTATACGGCGGGTTGTAGTCGGGATGAAGGACCCAAATCCGTCCGTGGCCGGTGGGGGCATGGAGTTCCTGGCTGCACAGGGCATTGAGGTGACCGGTGGCGTACTTGCAGAGGAGTGCAGGAGACTCAATTTTCCCTTTCTCAAGCATGTAACCAGTGGTCTTCCCTGGGTGGTCATGAAGGCCGGTATGAGTCTGGACGGCCGGATCTCCTACCGGCAGGGAGCTGGCGGCGTTATTACCGGTGCTGCCTCGCATCGGCTGGTGCATCGGTTGCGTGACCGGTTCGATGCGATCCTGATCGGGGTCGGTACCGCCCTGGTGGATGACCCATCGTTGACCACCCGGATTGCGGAAAGGGTTGGCCGCGATCCCCTGCGGGTTGTGCTCGATTCCCGTCTCAGGTTGCCGGTTGATGCCAGGATGCTGCAACAGTCATCGGATGCCGCCACCTGGATCTTCTGCGGGCCTCTGGCCTCCTCGACAAGGGAGGCCGAGCTGACCGATGCCGGTGCCATGGTACACAGGGTCGGGGTTAATGAACAGGGCAGGGTCGACCTCGAGCAGGTCCTGGTCAAGCTCGGCAGGGCGGGCCTTACCTCGGTGCTGGTCGAGGGAGGGGCAGCGGTGCATGGCAGTTTCCTGCGTCGTGACCTGGTTGACGAGGTCTGCCTCTTCCTTGCCCCGTTCTTCATCGGCGATGAGGGGATGCCGGTGATCAGCGGCTTTGGCATCGATTCGGCCGGGGCCGCCGCCAGGCTCCATGACGTGCAGATAGAACGACCGGGCGATGATATCCTGGTCCGGGGTATCCTGCATTGTCCGGAAGATGCGACGGCCCGGACACAGGGCGCTTGCCGACAGTGGTGACTTGCAACCCCTCACGGGATAACCAACCACCGGTTTTTCCGACCATAATGCTGTAAGCGTTCTCAGGGGCCGCAGATTTGTGCAGGCGTGCCTGGCCGCTATAGCCTACCTATGCGGGCAGGCACGCCCGTGCAAAGATGCGGTGCCAGTGAACGCTTACGGTGACTTCTCACCTGTCGGCACGTCACCGTGCATCGCTCTCGGCAGCTGTTTTGCATTGTGAAAGTTCAGTGGCTCCGGCAATGACGCTGAGCTATTTCTCCCCAGCCAGGAGTTGCCGCATCTCCGGCCATACCTCTTCCAGCTGCCGCTGGTCCGGGAATTCAATCTCCAGAAAGAGACGCTCATCCTCAAAGGCTGGTGTGTGCCTGAGCCGGACCCCCGCCGGCAGGTACAGCCTGCGGCAGAAGGCTCTGAATTTCTGTTCCGCCGCGTGAGAGCGTGGTGTGCACTCTGCCTGCAGCCACTGCAGCAGGGCTGCGGCCCGTTGCGGAATGTTTCCCCTGTCGCCTTCCGGCGCCATCTCCTGCAGTATCCCGGCAAGCGGTTTCCTGCGCCGCATGATCAGTTCGCTGGCCAGGTCAAGCAGTTTCTGCTGTTTGGATCCGCCCAGGCGCAGCTCGGTGATCAGGCGCGCGATCTCTTCCTGGTCTGCCGGCTGCAGCCGGGCAAGTCTCCGGCCTGTTTTCGGGTGAACTGTGCCCTGGTGCAGGCCCCGGATGACAGCCGGTTCAAGGTCCAGGAGCGCCACCAGATCCCTGATCATCTGCTGTCCCGGTCTGTTGTGGCCCAGAGCTGCCAGCAGGGCAAGACATTCCTGCTCGCTCAGCCATTGCGAGGCCTTGTCGAGCAGAATGGCCTGTTCGATGATGCTGAGTTCACTGCCGATGCGGGCATGTTCGGCAAGCAGCTCCAGCCGCCTGGCCATGGGGGTCGCCGCCGGAAGCACCAGGGCGGGGATGGTCGCCATGCCCAGGTGTACCGCGGCCTTGACCCTGCGGCGGCCGGAGAGAATGACCTTTCGTCTGTCTGTCTGCTCAAGGAGCAGGGGAGGGTGGAGGATGCCGTGGACTTCAATGGCGGCGAGACAGGGCGGTTCCGGCGCGTCGTCCGGGACCGGGCGCAGCAGATAGGTCGTGTCGGTCAGGTCGATGGAATTGACCGGCGTGGACAGGTATGTGGCGGTTTGGTAAGAGTTCACCGTACTCGGCAACTATCTCGGTAGGCGTTCACATGGGCCGCATCTTTGTACGGTCGTGCCTGCCGTACAGGTAGGCTGTCGGGGCCTCCCTGCGGTCGCTTACCCTCGGTCAGGCACGCCTGCACAGGTACGCGCAGACTCCGAATCTGCGGCCCCTGAGAGCGCTTGCACCATTGTGCTCGTGGTCATCCTGTGAGTGGTTATCTGTCTCGGAATGGCGGCA
>JALSNC010000077.1 GCA_026987195.1 Desulfobulbaceae bacterium
GTCGTTTTCCACCGTTCATATCGGGCACGGGGGTGAGTTCCGGCTGGAGGACGGGGTCGCCACCCTGGTTCCGGAACAGGATTTCTACGGCACCACCTGGTTTGATTACACGGTCAGTGACGGCCATGGCGGCGAGGCCGAAGGACGCATGCAGGTGGAGATCGCCCCGGTCAATGATCTGCCCCGGGTGGCGGGCCAGGAGGTGGTCATGGCCGAAGATGGCGAGATCAGCCTTGCCGTTGATACACTCCTGGCCGGGGCCACGGATGTGGAGGATGGCACGGAGCTGCGGTTTACCGATATCACAGGTTCGCGCTACGGTGATGCCTGGCTGGATGACGACGGCATGGTCCATTTCCTGCCCGACGACGATTTCTTTGGTACGGCATGGTTTGCGTATGGTGTCCGGGACAGCGAGGGCGGCATCGGAACCGGCCGGGTCGAGATCCAGGTTACAGGCGAAAACGATGCGCCCGTGGCCGGCGATGATGCCCATCTCGCGGCCTGGGGCAACAACGGCCATGACAATGTCTTTGATCCGGCTCTCCTGCTGGCAAACGACTATGACGTGGATCTTGATCCGCTGCGGGTCACGGCCCTGGGGCAGCCGGTGCACGGTCAGGTCTCTCTCGACGGGGCAGGACGGATTCACTACCGGGCCGCAGCCGGCCACAGCGTGGGTGTGGACCGGTTTTCCTATACCGTGGACGACGGCCACGGCGGCCGGGCCGAGGCCGTGGCGCAGGTGGATGTGCGGCTGAACCTGGAGCCGGACGGGTATTCCGAGCGGCTGGAAAGCCGGGAAGATATCATCCTGCATATCGATCCTTCCGAACTGCTGGCCAATGACAGTGACCTGGATGGCGACCGGTTGTTCATCACCGGTGTCGGTAATGCGGAGCATGGCACGGTTTCCCTGCTGGACGACGGCACGATCCGGTTTGCGCCGGAGCTCAATTACAACACTGACCATCCCGGCCAGGCCGGATTCGACTACACGATCAGCGACGGCATCAGTGAGCCGGTGACCTGCAGGGCCCTGGTCGACCCGGCTCCGGTCAATGATGCGCCCATCCTGCGGGGGGAGATCCTCCGCGGCGCCGTGGAGGACAATACCTTCTCCTTCACCCCGGCCCAGCTTCTTGCCAACGACACCGATGTGGAGGCCGCCTCATCGTCCGAAGATGATACCATCTCCCTTGCCTCGGTCTCCGGTGCCGGTCACGGCAGCCTGGAGTGGGACGCTGCCGGCGGGCGAATTATCTATACACCGCAGCCGGATTTCAACGGCACCGACACCTTCAGTTACCGGGTAACGGACAGCCATGGCGCTGTCAGCGAGGTGAGCTCTGACATCGTTGTCCAGGCCGTCAACGACAACCCCGTGGTCCGTTACGACCAGGAAAACGGGGCCGAGACCGGTATCTGGAACAGGTACAGGATTTCCGACCTGTTGCGAAACGATTATGACGTGGACGGAGACGTGCTGCATATTTCCCACGCCCGCGTCTCCGGCGGTCATGGCCATGCCAGGATCTCGGGCGGGTTCCTGGAGGTCATGCCGGATGTGGGTCAGCACCGGCTCGAGGTGAGTTATGATGTCACGGACGGCCATGGCGGCGTCACCGGAAGCCGCCTGACCCTGGATCATATCCGTGAGCATAATTTCGCCCCCGTGTTCACCGGCATGTACCAGGAAGACTGGGGCCGGTGGCACGCCGGAGAGCTCTGGTTCGCCTTCCAGGCCTATGACAGAAACGACGACAGCTATGCCTGGGGCACGGCCGGTAACGGTGATATCGTCTCGATTTCTGCGGCAAATGTCCATGGCGGCAACATCGCCTACTGGCCCAATGACAATTCATCCTTCCGCTTCGAGGGGGATGTGGCGACCGGCGGCTGTACCCTGACGGCAACGGACCGGCAGGGTGCTTCCGGCACGATCCGGATCAATTTTTCTCACTTTCACGGCATCACCGGACAATATGTCTACTCGCCCGTGGTCCTGGACCTGGATGGTGACGGGGTGGAGCTTGTTGCCATGGACCAGGGGGTGCATTTTGACTGGAACCGGGACGGCACGGCCGAGGCCACGGGCTGGGTGGCCCCGGACGATGGCCTGCTGGTCTACGACCTTGACCAGGATCACCGGGTGAGCGGGGCCGGGGAGGTGATGCTCCGCGAGCTTGATCCCGGTGCGGCAACCGATCTGGAAGGGCTGCAGGTGATGGATGCCAACCATGACGGGGTGTTTTCCGGGCAGGACGCGGCATGGCAGGATTTTGGCGTCTGGCGTGACGCCAATGGCAACGGCGTCTGTGAGGACAATGAGTTCCACAGGCTCGAGGAACTCGGCATCACCGCCATCGAGCTGACCAGTGACAACCGGGAAGAGCTTGTTGCGGGCAACACCGTGCATGGGCATACCGTGTACCATCTGGAGGACGGCTCCACGGCCGAGGCAGGCGACGTGGCCCTGCGGGGCGAGGAGATCAGGTTCGTCCGGCTGGAGGAAGGGAACGCGGCCGGGGGGGATATTACGGTGAATGCGGAGAACAGCGGCGAGAACACCGCCCCCGGAGAGGAACCGGCCCCGGACCGGGAACAGGGCACGGATGCCGGGAGCCTGGCCGCCCCTGGTGACGATGGATCCTCTGCCACCGAAAGTTCCGTTGCGGAAAACGATGGCGGAGATGTCGATGGCGGAAGGGGCCCTGTTCCGGAGGTGCCGGACGGTGCTCCGGTAGCGGCGGGCCCGGCCGGAGAAGCCGGGCCACAGCCCGGGGCAGGGGAGGTACCGGTCCTGGATCCGGCCGAGGTCGACCGGCTGGCCCATCAGCTCCAGTCTGATGTCGCGGCCGGTCCGGCTGCCGGTGAGCCCATGCCGGTGATGGACGCGGATGTCTGCAGCGTGGACCTGCATCCGGGGGTGGCTGTTCATGACGATATCCTCCCTGCCGACGACACCCCCGATGACCTGCTTGCCATCGCCTGAGTTTCTCCATGAGCAATAAGGCCGGAATCAGCAACCTCGGCAGCGGCCTGTTCTGTGCCGCAATGATGGCGAAACTGCACGGCGCGCCCGTCGAGATGGCGCAGTTGAACCACCTGTTCGGGCGTGAGAACCAGCATCTGCAGGCCATGGAGCTGGCCAGGATGATGCGGGAGCTGGGGTTCAAGGTCAGCCTGGAACGCCGGCGTGCGGGGCGGCTGAAACCGGGCCTGTTCCCGTTGATCGCCGAAACCGGGGACGGAGACTTTGTCCTGCTGGCCGCCCGCAACAAGGAAGAGGACAGGATCCTGGTCCAGCGCGCCGGCGAAGGACGGGGCCGGTGGATGGAGACGGACGAGCTGGAATCCCTGCTCAGCGGCCAGGTGCTGCTGCTGAAGCTGGACAAGGGGTCGGCGGGGGCCGGCGGCGAACAGTTCGGCCTGGGCTGGTTCCTCCGTTCCGCCCGCAGATACTGGCCCGTGCTCCGGGACTGCCTGCTGGCCTCCTTTTTCGTCCAGGTCTTTGCCCTGCTTTCGCCCCTGGTCTTCATGATCGTCATCGACAAGGTTCTGTCCAACAACAGCCTCTCCACCCTGGATGTGCTGGTCTTCGCCCTGGTGGTGGTCTCCTTGTTCGAGATCCTGCTCAGCGGCCTGCGGACCTATCTCATGTCCCATACCGCCAACCGCATCGACCTGATGCTCGGCCTGCAGGTCTTCCGGCACCTGCTGCGGCTGCCGCTGAGTTATTTCGAGTCCCGCCAGGTTGGGGATACCATTGCCCGGATGCGGGAGCTGGAGAATGTGCGCCGGTTCATCACCGGCACCGGGCTGATGCTCTTTCTGGATCTTTTCTTCGTGGTTGTGTTCCTGGCGGTCATGTTCCTGTTCAGTCCCTTTCTCAGTCTGCTGGTGGTCATTGCCCTGCCCTTTCTCTTCGGTGTCTCCTTTTTCCTGACCCCGCTTCTGCGGGGCAGGATCGAGGATCATTACCGTTCCGGCGCGGACAAGCAGTCCTTCCTGGTGGAGACCCTGGCCGGGATGGAGACCATCAAGGCCACGGCGTCGGAGCCCAGGATCCGGGAAAAATGGGAGGGACGATTGAGCGAGCATGCCAGGCTCGGTTTCTCCAGCGGCCATCTGGCCAACCTGATCAGCCAGATCACCGGCATCATCAGCAAGGTGCTGTCGGTCCTGCTGCTCTGGTTCGGCGCCCGGGAGGTCCTGGCCGGAAACCTGACCGTGGGCCAGCTCGTGGCCTTCAACATGCTCTCCTCGCGGGTCATTGCGCCGATCATGCGGTTGTCGAGGATCTGGGAGGAGTTCCAGCAGGTCAATGTCTCGGTGGCGCGGATCGGTGATATCTTCACCGCGCCAGCGGAGCCGGGATTCGAGCCCGGCCGGGTCAGCCTGCCGCCCATCCGGGGAGAGGTCCGTTTTGAACAGGTCTGTTTCCGTTACCATCCCGACGGCCGCGAGATCCTCCGCGATATCTCCTTTGCCGTGCAGCCTGGCGAGGTGGTCGGCATCGTCGGCAGCACCGGTTCCGGCAAGACCACCCTGGTCAAACTGCTGCAGCGCCTCTATGTACCGGAAAAAGGACGGGTCCTGGTGGACGGCATGGATCTGGCAATGGTGGACGCCACCTGGCTGCGGCGGCAGATCGGCGTGGTGATCCAGGACGGCGTGCTGTTCAACAGTTCCATCCGCGACAACATCGCCCTCAATGCCCCGGGGCTTGCCATGGAAGAGGTGATGGCGGCCGCGAAACTGGCCGGGGCCCACGAGTTCATCCTGGAGCTGCCGGAAGGATATGACACCCTGGTCGGCGAAAGGGGCTGCCGCCTTTCCACGGGACAGCGCCAGCGGCTGGCCATTGCCCGCGCCCTGACCACGGACCCGAGGATGCTGATTCTGGACGAGGCCACCAGCAGCCTCGATTACGAGTCAGAGCAGCAGGTGCAGAACAACATGCGGCAGATCTGCCGGGGGCGCACGGTCTTCATCATCGCCCACCGGCTGTCCACGGTCCGGCACGCCGACCGGATCATCACCCTGGAGCAGGGAAGGATCGTGGAGAACGATACCCCGGACGCCCTGCTCGCGGCCGGTGGCAGGTTTGCCCTGCTCAGCAGCATTCACGAGGGGAGTTATGCCTGATCTGCTGCGCCGCTACAGGGAACAGAATCGTCTCCGGCGGGAGTACGAGTTCATGCCCGCCGCCATCGAGGTCCTTGCCAGCCCGCCTGCGCCGCTCTCCAGGGTTGTGGTGCTCGTCATCGGCGCCCTGGCCCTGTTTTTTCTTGCCTGGGCCTGCCTGGCCCGGATGGATATCGTGGTTTCGGGAACCGGGATGGTTGTGCCGCGGGGTAAGGTCAAGGTGGTGCAGCCCCTGGAGACCGGGATCGTCACCGCCATCGTGGTCGGCGAAGGGCAGCAGGTCAGAAAGGGGGACCTGCTGGTGCGTATGGATACCACCGGTCCGGGGGCCGATCTCGAACGGCTGCGGCGCGAGCTGAGCATCACCCGGCTCACGGTCTCCCGCCTGGAGGCGCAATTGGCCGGGGATCCCGGCCGGTTCACATCTGCCAGAGACGATGATCCGGCAGAAGTGGAACTGCAGCGCAACCTCCTTGTCCAGTCGCTCGGCACACGGCGGGAAAAACGCAGGGCCATGGAACAGAACATCAGCCGGGCCGAGGCCGAGCTGGCCTCGACACAGGCCCGGGTCACCTGGCTGGAAAAATCACTGCCCCTGGCGGAAAAGCTCTATGCCAAGAAGAGAGCCATGGCCAGGAAACAGATGATGGCAAGCGGCCAGTTTCTGCAGGCGCGGATGGAGATCAACGAGTCCCGGCAGAACCTGGAACTGGCGCGGACCCGGCTGCGGGAACAGGAACTCGGCCTGGCCGCGGCACGGGAGGAGATGCAGCTGGAGGAGAGCGAGTACCGCCAGAACCTGCTTGAGGAGTTGACCGAGATGCGCAAGCGCCAGGAGGGACTGGTGCAGCAGCTTGCCAAGGCCAGAAACAGGATGCGGAACCGGGAACTTCGGGCGCCGGTGAACGGAATTGTCCAGCAGCTTGCCGTTAACACGGTGGGCGGCGTGGTCACCGCGGCGCAGCCGTTGATGACCATCGTGCCCACGGACGCCGGTCTCGAGATCGAGGCCAGGATCCTCAACAAGGATATCGGTTTCATCCGGCCTGGGCAGCAGGTTTCGGTCAAGGTGGCCGCCTATCCCTTCACCCGGCATGGCGACCTTGTCGGCACGATCGAATGGGTGGGCCGGGACGCGGTGATGGACAAGCAACTGGGTCCGGTCTACCCGGTGCGGATCACTGTTGCCAGCTACCGTCTGCCCAACCGGGTCAATGGCCAGCGCGGCGTGATCCTGCCCGGCATGACAGTGACAACCGATATCAAGGTGGGAAAGAGAAGGGTGATCCACTATTTTCTCGGACCGATTCTGCGCTACCGGGACCGAAGCCTGCGGGAGTTGTGATATGGACAGAAAGACAGAGAATGCTTCCGGCGGTGAGACGGCTGCGGCAGCGGAGTCGGACAAAACGATCCACGAGCGTGCCGGGCAGTTGCTCAAGCGGCTTCCGGCCCTGGGACCGGTACTGCTGCTGTACATGCACTCGCCCCACCGGCGGTTCCGGTTTATTGCCGACCTGGAATGGCTGCTTCTGCCACCGCTCCTGGCCGGGCAGTGCAAGCTCTACATGAAGGGAGAATATCCGCTTTCCTTTGTGAGCTGGGCCTTCCTGGACGAGGAGGCGGAAAAGAATCTGCTTGCCGGTGGCGGCAGGCTGCGGCCGGAGGACTGGAAGCGGGGTGACCGGCTCTGGATTATCGATCTGGTGGCCCCTTTTGGCGGCGTGGACAGCATGCTGCGGGATCTGCGGACCAGGGAGTTTCCGGGCCGCGAGATCTCGCTGGCCGTGCCTGATCCGGAGAGCGGCGGCGTCAGGGTCCGTCGGCTCAGACCACTGGAGAACGGGGAAGGAGGGGAGAAAGAGGGCAATGGCGATGAATCCGTCCATTAGCCGTGCCTGGCGGGTCGCCACGGCCGTGGCCCTGGCCTGGCTGCTGGTGCCGGCCCATGGGGCCCTGTGTCTGGACCTGGCCACGGCCCTGGCTTTGGCCAGGGCAAACGATGCCGGCTTCAGGGCCGATGTCCTGGAGGCCCGGGCCAGGCATGCCACGGGATGGTCCCGGATAGCCTCCATGGGGCCCCGGGGTACGGTGTCGGCCAGGGCCATGCGCAGCCGGCTCGATTATGCCCCGGACAGCGAGGCAGAGGCAGGGGACAGGGATCTCACCTTCAGTGATTCCGAGTTGAACCTGCTGGTGGAGCAGCCACTGCTGGACATGGAGAAAATCTATACCGCCCGCCGGGGACGCTGCGAGATGGAGATTGCGGCCCTGGAACGGGTCAAGGCGGACGAGGAACTGTTTGTCCGGGTGGTGGAGAGGTATTTTGGTTTCCTGACGGCCCGTGACGAGGTTGCCCTGGCCCGGGCCAAGCTCGCTTTTCTCACGCGCCAGCTCGAGACGGCCCGCGCCGGCCACGAGCTGGGCCTGGGAGATCAGTCGGATCTTTACGATATCCAGGGACGGTACCAGGGGACCCGTGCCGCCCTGGCCCTGCTCGAGGCCCGCCTGGTCGACGCCCGTGCCGCCCTGGTCGAGGTGCTCGGCCAGGAGCTGACCGGCGAGGTGGAGATGGTGGACCTGGAACGGGTCTTTCCCGGGCCCGGCCATGATATCGGCCACTGGCTCAGGCAGGCCGAGAAAAACAATATCGATCTGCGTCTCAGTCTTGCCCGGGCCGAGGCTGCGCGGCTGGATGGCAGGATCATCACCGGCCGTTTTCTGCCTGCCCTGAGCATGTACGTCGAATACGGGCACAACAGCCCGGATAATGATTCCATCGGCTACGGATGGGACAGGGATCGCACCGATTTCGGCCTCAGACTGCAGATGGAATTCCTCAGCGGCGGCCGGGATCTCGCTGATGTTGTTGCCCGTGACCGCACGTACAGGGCAGCCAGGCAGCGGGCCATTGCCGTCCGTCGTTCCGTCCGCCGCCAGACAAGGGCCAACTGGAACAGCCTGCAGCGGACCCTGGAGAGCATCCGCTTCTACAGGGAGGCGGTTGCGGCCAATGAGAAGTCCCTGCGTATCAAGGAGGCCGGTTACCAGGAGGGGCTGCAGACCATGCTCGATGTCCTCAATGTGCAGAAGGACTACTTTGCGGCCAAAAACGATTACCAGAAGGCCCGCAACAATTACGCGATTACCTGGGCCAGCTTCATGCAGATCGCCGGCAACCTGGCAGAGATAAGGAAACGGCTGCACTACTCCCTCCCTTGACTTCAGGCCGGTATTTGGGTAAAAGGCGCTGTAGTCGGTTTTCAGGTGTCCGCGCATGCGGATGAAAAGGGAACCCGGTGCAAGTCCGGGACGGGCCCGCCGCTGTAACCGGGGACGAACTCCGCAACAATGTCACTGTCCTTGCATGGATGGGAAGGCGCGGAGGGAGGATGATCCGGAAGTCAGAAGACCTGCCTGAAAAAATGAGCCCGGCCTCCTGTGGCAAGGGAGGGGGCGGAAGGAAGCGTTTCTGGGATAAAGACGGGACATCCTGGATCAATTGTCAATTGGTCCGGGATTTTTTTATTCCGGGCCATGAAAGAAGGAGGATCTTATGCAGTTAAGATCGATTTTTTTCGTGGTGGTCCTGGCAGTTCTTTTCACGGTCCAGGCGGTTCAGGCGGAGGAGCACAAGGTGGAACACAAAAACGCGGTTGTCCTGGCCATGTTCGGCACCACGGTGGAGCCGGCGCTCAAGGCCCTGCTCAATATCCGCACCCGGCTGGAAGAGCAATACCCGCACACCCCGGTGCGCATCGCCTTTACCTCCAACATCATCCGCCGCATCTGGCAGAAACGGGCCAAGGACCCGAACTATGCCAAGGCGCATCCCGGGGTGCCGGCCGATATCCTCCATGTGCAGGGCCCTCTGGCCACCATCGCCAACCTGCAGGACGCGGGCTACGACACCATCGTGGTCCAGCCCACCCACATTGCACCGGCCGAGGAGTTCCTGGACCTGAGCTCCTATGTCGATGCCCTGGCATCCATTGACACGATAAAGAAAAAATTCAAGCCGTTCCACAAGCTGGTCATCGGCCGTCCGGCCCTGGGTACCTTTGGCCCGAAACATCCCTATGGCGAGGATATCAGGGTGGCGGCCAGGGCCATGAAGGAAGACGTGGAACGGGCCCGCAGGGAGGGCGCGGCCCTGGTCTACATGGGACACGGCAATGATTATTTCCCCTCCGGCGGCTCCTATCTGCAGTTCGAGGATGCAATGCGGACCATGTACCCGGACGTGCTGACGGTGATCGGGACGGTGGAAGGCTTTCCCTCCCTCGGGCACGTGGTGGCGCAGCTCAGGCATGCCGGTGTCAAAAAGGTCGTGATCCGCGCCTTCATGGTCGTGGCCGGTGATCATGCCCATAATGACATGGCCGGACCGGAGCCGGATTCCTGGAAGTCCGTGCTCGAGAAGGAAGGTATCGCGGTGGTGCCGGTCCTGGAAGGCCTTGGCGAGAATGACGCCTTTGCCGAGATCTTTGTCCGTCACGCCGGTGATGCCGCGGCTGATGCCGGCATCGATCTGAAGTAGATGACCGGCCGGCCGGGACCTTCCGCCGCCCTGGCGCTGCTGCTGGCGCTGCTGCTCTGCACGGGCGTGGTGGCCTCCGCCACCATGGGCTTTATGAAGGTCCCGGCCCGGGAGGTGCTGGCTGTTCTCCTGTCCGGCCTGTCCGGCCGGGAGAACGGCCTGGATCCGGTGGTCGGTGCCGTGGTCCGCGACGTGCGTCTGCCGCGCATCCTTGCCGCGGTACTGGTCGGTGGCGGCCTGGCCGTGTGCGGGGCCGTGTTCCAGGCCATCCTCCTCAATCCGCTTGCCGATCCCTACACCCTGGGCATTTCCTCGGGTGCCGCTTTCGGGGCCTCGCTGGTCATTGTCCTCCAGGTCTTCGGCCTCATGCTGCCCACTTCCCTGGGGGTCCCCCTGTTCGCCTTTTTCGGTGCCGTGGCCACCCTGTTCGTGGTCCTTGCCCTGGCTGCGGACGACCGGCGGCTCTCTTCCACCAGCCTGATCCTGTCCGGCGTGATCGTGGCGGCCATCCTGTCGGCGGCCATCGGCTTCCTCAAGTTCCTGGCCGACGAACAGGTGGGGATCATCATCTTCTGGCTCATGGGCAGCCTGTCGGGTGCCTCGTGGCAGGATTTTTCCGTGCTGGTGCCGGTGACTGCGGCGGGTCTTGCGGTCTCGTTTCTCTACAGCCGTGATCTCAACATCATGGCCACCGGTGAACGGGCAGCGGTGACGCTCGGTGTGGACACGGTGCGGCTGCGCAAGATCCTGCTGATCACCTGTTCGCTGGTTACCGCGGTCTGCGTGTCCGTGGCCGGAATCATCGGTTTTGTCGGCCTGATCGTGCCGCACCTGCTGCGTTACCTGGTGGGCCCGGACAACCGCTGGCTGGTGCCGCTTTCCTTTCTCGGCGGCGGCCTGCTCCTGCTCTCTGCAGATACCCTGACCAGGGCCGTGCTGCCCGCCGAGGTGCCCATCGGGGTACTGACCGCGCTCATCGGCGGGCCGTTTTTCTGTTTCATCTTCAAGCGGCGGCAGCGTCATGACCGGCTCCTCTGAAGTTCCCTGGGCCATCAGGGGCCTTGCCTTTGCCTACGGATCCCGGCCGGTGCTGCGGGGAATCGACCTGCGCCTTGATGCCGGCCGCAGTTACGGCATTCTCGGACCCAACGGTTCCGGCAAGACCACCCTGCTGGACCTGCTCTGCGGCCTGCTGGTTCCGGACCGGGGCACCATCCTCCTCAAGGGGAGATCCGTGGCGCGGTGGCAAGGCCGGGACCGGGCCCGGATGCTGGCCCTGGTGCCGCAGGATTTTGTCATCCGCTTCGGGTTCACGGTGCGCGAGGTGGTGGAGATGGGACGGCATCCGCACCTGCACCGGTTCGCCACTCTGGGCGTGGACGATCACCGGCTGGTGGACCGGGTGATGGAGGAACTGGGCATCGCCGACCTTGCCGGCCGGCCGGTGACCCGGCTCTCCGGCGGCGAGAAACAGCGGGTCGCCGTGGCCCGGGCCCTGGTGCAGCAGCCGCATACCCTGTTCCTGGACGAGGCCACCTCCAACCTGGATGTCTACCATTCCCTGGCCATCCTGGCGGTGATCCGCAGACGGGTGCGCGAGCAGGGCCTGACCGTGGTGGCCGCCATCCACGACCTGAACCTGGCCGCATGCTTCTGTGATGAGCTGATCTTTCTCCATAAGGGGAAGGTGTTCTGCCGGGGCGCCACGGACGAGGTCATGGAGGCAGAGGTCATCGACCGGGTCTACGGCGTCCGCTCGCAGGTACGGGCCGACGATTTCTCCGGCTGCCGCCAGGTGAGTTTCCGCCTGGAGGCAGGGGGTAAGCGGTCACAGGTACCGCATCTTCGCACGGTCGCTCCTGGCCGCATAGTAGGCTATAGCGGCCAGGAGCGACCGCACGAACCTGCAGCACCTGAGACCGCTTACAAAAACGAGGTTGATATATCATGACCTTGTATACCCTGTGATCAGTTACGGCAGGGGAGACAATACCGAGGAATAGCCAATGAAAAAACTGCTTCTGCTCCTGTGTATCCTGCTGTACGCCCTGCCGGCCCGGGCCGGGAGCATCACGGACAGCGACGGCCGGGTGATCGTCTTCGATCATCCCTTCAGCCGGATCATCTCGCTCTACCCGGCCCATACCCGCAACCTGCTGGACATGGGCCTGGATCGCGAGATCATTGCCGTGGGCCGCAGCGACCGCCAGTTGCCGGACCGGCCCAGGGTCAGTTTCCGCGATGATCCCGAACGGCTCCTGGCCCTGAAACCGGACCTGGTCCTGATCCGGCCCATGATCAGCCGCGGCTATCCGCAACTGGTCCGGCGGCTGGAGGCCAGCGGTGTCCGCGTGGTTTCCCTGCAGCCCTCGTCCATGGACCAGCTCTTTCCCTACTGGGAGGACCTGGGCAGGCTGACCGGCCATGAAAAGGAAGCCCGGGCCATGATCGGCCGTTTCGGCCGCGAGCTGGCCGAGGTCTCCCGCCTGGTGGACCATATCCCGCCGGCGGACCGCAAGCATGTCTACTTTGAATCCATCCACAAACGGATGAAGACCTTTGCCCCCTCCTCCATGGCCATCTTCGTTCTCACCTCGGCCGGCGGCATCAACGTGGCCACCGACGCCCGCCAGGTCCGCAACACCAATATCGCCGCCTATGGCAAGGAGCATATCCTGGCCAGGGCGGACGAGATCGACGTCTTCCTGGCCCAGAAGGGACGGATGAACCCGGTCACCGTGGAGATGATCATGCGGGAGCCCGGCTTCCAGGTGATCAGGGCGGTGAAGAATCACCAGGTCTTCCTGGTGGACGAGAAGCTGGTCTCCCGGCCCACCCTGGGCCTGATCGAGGGGATCAGGAGAGTTTTTGACATTCTCTATCCCGAGGTCGGCGCCCGGGACGGGGGGAGCGGTTCCCGTGGCCGGGACTGAACATGCGGCCCGGCCCGCGGTCCTGATTGCCGGCACCCGTTCCGGATGCGGCAAGACCACGGTGACCCTCTCTGTCATGGCCGCCCTGTGCCGGCGCGGCCTCAGGGTGCAGCCCTTCAAGTGCGGGCCGGATTTCATCGATCCCACCCTGCACCAGGCCGTGACCGGCAGGAGTTCGCGCAACCTGGACGTCCGCATGTGCGGCAGGGATTTCGTTCGCGCCACCTTTGTCCGCCACGCTCCGGCAGCAGGGGTTGCGGTGATCGAGGGAGTGATGGGGCTCTTTGACGGAGGCGAGGGGTCGGCCGCCCGCCTGGCCACGCTGCTTGACGTGCCTGTGGTGCTGGTGGTGGATGTCCGTTCGGCGGCCGAGAGCGTGGCCGCGGTGGTGCACGGGTTCGAGAACCTGGATGCGCGGGTACGGGTGGCCGGAGTGGTGCTGAACCGGGTGGGCAGTGAGCGGCACCGGCAGCTTGTGGCCGATGCGGTGCACAGGCACTGCCGGGCGGAGATACTCGGTGTTCTGCCGCGGGAGGCGGAGGTCAGCCTGCCGTCGCGCCACCTGGGCCTGCACATGGGCGGGGAAGTCACCCTGGATCTGCAGCGGCTGGCGGAGCTGGCTGAAGAGCACCTGGACCTGGACCGGCTGCTGCTCCTGGCCGGTGAGGCCGGGCCCGTGGCCGATGCGGATGGGGTCAGCTCACCCGACGGCCGGGCCGACGCGGGTGTATCGGGTGCAAAAAAAATCCGGATCGGTGTGGCCCGGGACGCGGCCTTCTGTTTCTATTACCAGGACAACCTGGATATGCTGGCTGCCTGCGGCGCAGAGCTGGTTTTTTTCAGCCCCCTGCACGATGCCGGTCTGCCGCCGGACCTGGACGGCCTCTACCTGGGCGGCGGCTACCCGGAGCTGTATGCGCGGCAGTTGAGTGGCAACGTCCGTATGCGGCGGCAGGTCAGGGAGTTTTCGTGTTCCGGCCGGCCGGTGTATGGCGAGTGCGGCGGTTTCATGTACCTGGCCCGCGCTCTCGTCGACCAGGAGGGCAACCGCCATGCCATGGCCGGGGTCTATCCGGCGGAGACGCGCATGCAGAGCCGCCTGCGGCGCCTGGGATACCGCCAGGTCAGGAGCCGCCAGTCCACCATCCTGTCGACCGGGGGGGAGATGCTGCACGGCCACGAGTTCCACTATTCGGACATAGATCCCATGCCCGGGAGCGTGGCCCGGGCATGGCAGCTCGAAGACGGCCGCGGCGAGGGGTACGTGATCCATGGTCGTACCCTGGCCGGCTACATTCACCTGCATTGGGGTGGGACCCCGGAATGTGCCCTCCGGTTCGTTCAGGCCTGCCGGCAGGGCTGACGGTTCCTGACAGTTCGCCGCCATCGCAACAGGCTTAAATTTCGCATGAAATTGTAACAGTTCGCCACTGCCGGTAACGACATTGAACAGCCGCTGTTTTTTGGCAAGGAAGCACAATCTATGACCAGATTTGAGGTACGCCGGATCGCACCCGGCGAGATCGAGGCAGAGAGTTTTCGTATCATCGAGCAGGAGCTGGGGCCCACCGGCTTCGGCAGCCGGGAGTTTGCCGTGGTCCGGCGCTGTATCCACGCCACCGGTGACTTCAGTTTTGCCGAGACCATGCGCTTTCACCCCCGGGCCATGGATGCCGGCCTGGCAGCGATCCGCGCCGGCCGAAACATCCTGGTGGATGTGAACATGGCGGCCAGCGGCATCTCGCGCAGCCTGCTCGAGAGATTCGGCGGACGGGTGATCTGTCGCATCGGCGAGCCGGAGACGGCCCGGCTGGCCCGTGCCGGCAATATGACCCGTTCCGAGGCCGCCTTCGAGCGGGCCGCGAACGACGACATCGGCATCATCGCTGTCGGCAACGCGCCCACGGCCCTGCTCAGGGCCATGGAGCTGATCCGGACGGGCCGGCTGGCCCCGCACCTGGTGGTCGGCGTGCCGGTTGGCTTCGTTAATGCGGCGGAGTCCAAGGAGATCCTGGCGCGGCAGGAGTACCCCTTCATCACGGCCCTGGGCCGCAAGGGCGGTACCCCGGTGGCTGTGGCCGCGCTGAACGCGCTGCTCAGGCTGGCCGGGGAGCAGGAATGAATGTCCCGTCCCGCCGCTTTTCTCGTTTTTCTCGTTCCATCGCTCCCGCGCCCCAAAGCCTTGAGAGGACCAGGCAATGTCCAGGAGTCGCTATACCTTCGGAGAACCGGATCAGCCCCATTTCCTGACCTGTACCGTGGTAGAGTGGCTGCCGGTCTTCACCCGGCCGGAGGCGGCGGAGATCATTTTTGATACCTGGCGATTCCTGCAGCAGAGGCAGGGGTTGCAGATATTTGGCTATGTTCTTCTTGAAAACCATCTCCATGCGGTCACCCGGGCAGGGAACCTGCCGGCCATCTGGAGAAATTTCAAGTCGTACTCTGCCAGGCAGTTGATCAGCATGCTGACTGGCAGGGCAGTGGTGGTTTTTCTGAAGCGGATGCGCTTTTCCCGGCGGGCATTCAGGGAAGACCGGCAGTACCAGTTCTGGCAGGAAGGTTCCCATCCTCAGGCTATATCCGGCGAGGAGATGCTCCGGCAGAAACTTGAGTATATTCATCTTAATCCGGTCAAACGGGGCTATGTTGACAGGCCCGAACATTGGCGCTGGTCAAGTGCTCGTAATTATGCCGGGATGGAGGGGTGTATCGAGGTTGTCACCTCGTGGTGAGCTGCGGACGCAGAGCGTCCGAAGAGGCGTTTCACCGCGGGAGCGGTGGAATGAGAAATCGAGAAATTTTCTGTTCCGCTGCTCTATTTTTCGTTTTCCCGTTCCGTTGCTTTTCCTCGTTGCACCGCTCCTGCGGTGGAACGTATTCCGGGGCGCTCCCGCGCCCCACAGCCCGTGGGCATTGGCGTGGCTGAAGAGAAGAAGAAAAAAAAACTCCGATCCGGATTTACCACCGGCGCCTGTGCCGCTGCCGCGGCCAAGGCGGCGGCCCTGACCCTGCTCACCGGACAGGTGATGGAGCTGGTGGACATTCCGTTTCCCGGCGGTGACCGCCATGTATTCCGGCTCCACGCCTGCTGCTGCCAGGATGGCCAGGTGACCGCCTCGGTGATCAAGGACGCAGGTGATGACCCGGATGTCACCAATGGCGCCGAGATTATTGCCGTGGTGGAGCAGGCCGACCCCTGCCAGGCGGACGGGGAGCCTTGTGCCCTTCGCGGCGGGCCCGGGGTGGGCCGGGTCACCAAGCCGGGCCTGCCGGTGCCCGTGGGGGAGGCGGCCATCAACCCGGTGCCCCGGCGCATGATCCGCGAGGCCGTGGCCGAGGCCGTGGCCTGGAGTGGAGCTGAAGACGTCCGTCTCCTGGTCACCATCTGTGTGGCCGACGGAGAGCTGCTGGCCGAAAAGACCCTGAACCATCGCCTGGGGATCGTCGGCGGCCTGTCCATCCTCGGCACCACCGGTATTGTCCGGCCCATTTCG
>JALSNC010000078.1 GCA_026987195.1 Desulfobulbaceae bacterium
GGCGTGGATGTGGTCCGGGTTCTTTTTCCCTGAGACCCTGTATGCGATGAATTTAGGTGTTTCATATTTCTGCAGAGTTTTGTAAAAGGTACCGGTTCAGAAGTTGAGAAATCCGGGCCCGGAAATCGAAACAGTTCATCGCCCTGGCAACTGCCTTGAACTTACCGGTGCTTTTGGTAAAAGTTCAGCAGTACGTCAGCTGTTCGTGATTGTGACCGGCTGTCAGGTAGGCGTAGGTTCCGGATGGCGAGGTGCTGAACCTAACCCCTCACGGGATCACCAGCCATCGGTTTTCCCGAGCACAATGGTGTAAGCGCTCTCAGGGGCCGCAGATTCGGACTCTACGCTTACCTGCGCAGGCGTGCCTGACCGCAGGTAAGCGACCGTAGGGCGACTCCGATAGCCTATCTCTGCGGGCAGGCACGGCCGTGCAAAGAGGTAAGCGAAGACTCCGTGCGGTCTCTGTGAGCGCTTACCGCTGAACTTTTACGAGCGTGAAAGCCGTTGCCGTCCACGACAAGGCCTGCTCTCCGTTGCTCCACAGATGGAAGTCATGATGGAAAAAATTCGTCCCTATCTTCAGATCGCCAGGTTCGATCACTGGTTCAAGAATGTCTTCATGCTCCCCGGTGTGGTGGTCGCCCTCTATGCCCGGCCGGATCTCCTGTCCATGGCCACCCTCTGGCATGTCCTGGTGGCCCTGCTTGCCACCGGCATGGTGGCCTCGAGCAACTATGTGCTCAACGAGCTGCTTGACGCGCGCTTCGATGCCCTGCATCCGGTCAAGAAGAACCGGCCCATCCCCTCGGGCCTGGTGAACAAGGCCGTTGCCATTGTCCAGTGGATCGTCTTCGGGCTCATCGGCCTTGGCATTGCCCTTTCCCTGGGCCGTAATTTTTTCATCGTCGCCCTGGCGCTCTGGATCATGGGCTGTGTCTACAATATCCCGCCGGTCCGCTCCAAGGACAAACCCTACTTCGATGTCCTCAGCGAGTCGGTCAACAATCCGCTGCGCCTGCTGCTGGGCTGGTATGCCACCGGCATCACCGTCCTGCCGCCTGTCTCCCTGGTGCTGGCCTACTGGATGGTGGGAGCCTTCTTCATGGCGGTGAAGCGGTTCGCCGAGTACCGGCGCATCAACGATCCCGAGGTCTCGGCCGGCTACCGCCAGTCCTTTGCCCATTACAACGAGGAGCGATTGCTCACCAGTATCATCTATTATGCGGTGGCCTTCGGCCTCTTTTTCGGCATTTTTCTGATCCGTTACCGCATGGAACTGATCCTCTCCATTCCGCTGATCGCCGGTTTCATCGCCTGGTACATTCACCTGGGGTTCCTGGAGAACAGTCCAACCCAGTATCCTGAACATCTCTACCGGCAGCGCGGCTTCCTGCTCTACTGCATCCTCTGCGGCACGGTGCTCCTGGCCCTGCTGTTCATTCCCGTGCCGCTTCTTCACGAGCTCTTTCAGCCGACCATCACGGCCTCTTACTGAACATGAACCTGGCCCTGTTTGACTTCGACGGCACCATCAGCGACCGTGACTCCTTTCTCCTCTTTGTCAGGCATACGGTGGGTGTAGCCCGCTTTGCCGCCGGCATGGCCATCCTGGCGCCCCGGGTTCTCCGTTTCCTGTGCGGGCGGTACCCCAATCACCGCCTGAAAGAGGATGTCCTGACACGGTTCTTTCGCCACTGGTCGGTGCAGGACTTCTGCCGGGCTGCCGAAGAGTTCAGCCGGCAGCGGATACCGGCCATCATCCGGCCGGCGGCCGGGCAACGCCTTGCCTGGCACCGGCGGCAGGGGGACAGGATCGTCATCGTCTCCGCCACCCCGGAGCTGATCCTGGCGCCCTGGTGCCGCCGGAACGACCTGGAACTCATCGCCACCCGGCTGGAGGTGGTGGACGACCGCCTGACCGGGCGGATCAGCGGCAGGAACTGCCGGGGACCGGAAAAGGTGGCGCGGATCAACAGGTTCTGCACCCCTGCCGACTATGACGAGATCTACGCCTACGGCGATACCGATGGCGACCGTCCCATGCTGGCCATGGCCCACCGGCCGAGTTTTCGGCCTTTCCGCTGAGATCCTGTGGGGAAGATACAGCAGCTCATGGCAAGGAGTATCACGATGAACCGATCACCGATCATGGCCATGAAGTGGATGGTCATTCTCCTCCTCTCTGTTGCCATGGCCGCCGCTGTAGCCGGCTGCGGCAACGGCGATGAGGCCCCGCGGGATAGCGGTCCCTTTGCCGGCCTCCATTACCGGGTTGTCTGGGTCCAGGATGCGGCACAGAACCGGGATGTCTTCTGTCAGGGCAACGCACTGCGGCTCATGGCCCTGGACTCGCGGCAACCGGGCGTGGAACGGCAGGTGGTGCCCGGCAATGGCAGCTTTGTCAAGCCGCTGCTCAGTGCCGATGGTTCCAGGATCGTCTATTCCTCACGCCTGGATGCGGACCGGTCAGAGGTCTGGCTGGTCAACTGGGACGGCAGCGACCGGCAGCGGATTGCCCGCGGCCGGGCACTTGCACTCTGGCGGGATCCGGCCACCGGTCGGGAGTGGCTCTATTTTCAGAAAAATCCCGCCCCCGGGCGTCCGGCCGACACCGGTATTCTTTTCCGTCGCCCCCTGGAGGCCGGGGCAGGGGAGGAACGTGTCTGGCCCGGCCGGGAGATCCGGCTCAGCCAGGACACCCTGCAGCTTGCCGCAGACGGTTCCCGGGCCGCAGGGCTTTTTCCCTGGCCCCGGGCCGGGGTGGTTGGGATGGCCGACGGCCGGATCAGGATCTATGACCGTGGCTGCTGGACCGCGCTTGCACCGGACAACTCCTACCTGTTCTGGGTCTTCCAGGACAACCACCGCCGGCTGACCATGGTGGACACCAGGGGCACCGGGCGGTGGCAGGTGGACATCAGCGGCGCCCCGCTCATCAGCGGTCATGAGGTCTATCATCCGCGCTGGTCCAATAACCGCCGCTATCTCGCCATATCCGGCCCCTACACCATCATGCACGGCGGCAACGCCATCCGTGGCGGCGGTGAAACCATCGAGATCCTCATCGGTCGTTTCAACAGCGGCCTGAGGGCAATCGAGGCATGGCAGCAGGTGACCCGCAACCGGCGGGCCGATTTCTTCCCAGACCTGTGGGTCGATCCACGGACCACGGCCGCGAGATAGGAGCCCTGCCGGACAATGGACAGTGTGCAAGAGCGATACCGGTTCGGCCTGCTGGAATATCTCCTGGTCTTTGTTCTCCTGGCCGGCCTGATCCTGACCGCCCTCTGGCCGTGGCCGCTGTATTTCCGGACCGGCTTTCCGGATCATTTCGATCCGCCCTTCCATGCCTGGAAGCTGCAGGTGGGGGCGGACAAGATCCTGCGTCAGCATCGACTGGTCCCTGATACCCAGACCAATGTTTACTATCCCTATGCCAACGAGTTCTACTTCGACGCCCTGCTCTGGCCGCAGGCCGTGCTGGCGGCTCTCTTCCGTCTGGCCGGCTGCGGTCCGGTCCTGACCTACAACCTGGTCTTCCTCTTGTTCTGGGCCCTGTCCGGGCTCTGTATGTACCTCCTCCTGCGTGAACTGAACCTGCGCCGGCTGTCCTCCCTGTTCGGTGCCGCGGCCATGTGCCTGATCCCCTACCGGGTCAGCTACTATGTCGAGTTCAACATGCAGATGTGTTTCGGCCTGCCCCTGTTTCTCCTGTTCTGGGTCCGCTTTGCCAGGCGGCCCGGTATCGGCAATGCCGTCGGCCTCGGCCTGGCCTTCTGGCTGCAGGCGGTGAGCGAGCTGTACCAGGCCGTTATCCTGGCCCTCTCCTTTCCCCTCATTGTCCTGCCCTGGCTCGGAGAGATCGTTCGCCGGCACGGCAGGTCCCTGCGCCTCTACCTTTCCGTTGCCGCGGGCCTGCTCACCGTGGTCCCCCTCTGTCTGCTCTACCTGTGGCCCTATTTCTCGCTCTTCCATGGCGGGTATGGCCGCAGCGCCAGCGAGATGACCGCCCACTCGCTGGAACCCCTGGCCTATCTGGGCCGTCAACTGCTTTCCCTGGTACTGCCCGCCGGTGCTCCAGGCAGGGTGAAACTGGACGAGATGGACGTCTTTCCCTCCCTGACCCTGCTGCTCCTTGTGGCCGGATATGGCATCTCTGCCCGACACCTCCTTCGGTCTGCACAGCCTGGGGGGGAGACCGGGCCAGTACGCATGCTGCGCTGGTTTCGGGTCATCGCCCTGGCCGGGTTCGCAGTACTCATCCTCGGCCTG